>NZ_JAEFCH010000019.1:0-69945 GCF_016406015.1 Acidovorax sp. IB03
AACACGCTCCCTTTTACTGGATCAAGCCGCCTGCGGGCTTAACTGACTGGCATTGGGCCAACGCCAGCCTTGGTGTGCAGTGATGAACGCACTGCGCACAGTGAAGCTCAGGTCGTGGCCCGCGCTGCCTCGTCATCCCCTGGGGCGGGAATCATCTCCTCACGCTCGGCCAAGGCGTCTGGCACGCGGTCGATGGCGCCCTCCCACTTGGCCACCACGGCGGTGGCAATGGCATTGCCCATCACGTTGGTCAGGGTACGGCCCATGTCAAGGAAGTGGTCAATACCCAAGATCAGCAGCACACCGGCCTCTGGCAGGTTGAACATGGGCAACACGGCCGCCACCACAACGAGCGACGCGCGCGGCACACCCGCAATCCCTTTGCTGGACACCATCAGTACCAGCAGCATGGTGATCTGCGCCGACAGCGGCATATCAATGCCATAGGCCTGGGCGATGAAAATTGCCGCGAAGGTGGTGTAGATCATCGAGCCGTCGAGGTTGAACGAATACCCCAGGGGCAACACAAAGCCCGTCACTTTGGGCCGAACACCAAACTTCTCCAGCTGTTCCATCAGCTTGGGATACACAGACTCGCTGCTGGCCGTGGAAAAGCCAATCAGCATGGGCGTGCGAATGAGCTTGAGCAGGCGAAACACATCGCGGCCCAGCACCACATAACCCGCAAACACCAGCACCAGCCACAGCGCCGCCAGCGCCAGGTAGAAGCTGAGCATGAACTTACCAAAAACACCCAGCATCCCCAGGCCTTGCGTGGTGATGGCACCGGCCACTGCGCCGAACACGCCCACAGGTGCAAAGCGCATCACGTAGTCGGTGACCTTGAGCATCACATGGACCACCTCGTCCAGCGTGGCGACCAGCGTGCGCGCAGCCTGGTTGTGCAAGTGACCCAGGGCCATGCCGAAGAACAGCGAGAACACCAGGATCTGCAAGATAGCGTTGTTGGCCATCGACTCCACGATGCTCTTCGGAAACACCTGGGTGATGAAATCGCGCAGGTTCAGCGCTCCGGTCTTGAGCTGCGTGGCGGTGCCCGCCTCAGGCAGCGGAATCGACATGGAACTGCCGGGCTGGGTGACGTTGGCAATCAGCAGGCCCAGCGTCAGCGAGATCAGCGAAGCGCCCATGAACCAAGCCAGCGCCCGCGTGCCGATACGCCCCACGGTGCGCGAATCGCCCATGGTAGACATGCCTGCAGCCAGGGTCGCAAACACCAGGGGCGCGATGATCATTTTGATCATGCGCAGAAAAATATCCGTCAGCAGGCCAAAGTAACCCGCGATTTCCTTGGCGGCTTCGGGTGTCGGCGCCCAAGCGTGGCAGGCATAGCCGACCAGTACCCCCAGAACCATGGCCAGGATGACCATGGTGGTCAAGCGATTGAGTTTCATGCGATGTGTGATGGATGAGTAAAGAAAACCCAGGTCTCTGCGCCCCATGAGACACCGTGCACAGACCAGGGTCACCGGGTAGCGCTCAGCAACGCTCCACACGATTGGCGCTGCACCGGGGCTCCGGGCTGCAGGTGCAATGGCACTGCACTAGCGGGACTTGCGCCCAGGTCCAGATCAGCGCGTTGACCACCGTGAGTTGTTGCATGGCTCGTCTCCAAAGAACGTTGGGCCGGCTATTGCGCGGCTTGCTGCTGTCATTGCACGCAACGTGCCAAGCCTGCGCGCTGATGCACTGCGCTCTAAGTCATTGATTTACCGAGCGTCATCAGTGCCCACCCCACGCACTTCGTTCGGTATTTCGAACATCTGCCTCGGCCCTGTCCGGAAACCAGAACACTGCATGGCCACACGCACAGCTCGCCCCCGTCTGCCTACGCCCCAGGCCCGTGGCACATCACCAAAGAAAAAGCCGGCCACAAGGGCCGGCTTTTCAGCAACGGGGAGCGCCCCAGAGGGGCGCCAGGGCTTTCGCCCTTCCATCAATCGGTCGTTGCCTCCTCAGGCTCCGCAGGCTCTGATTTGGCTGAGCGCTCTTTCTTGGGCAGTGGCTGAATGTCCAAGCGCACCTCAGAAGTCTCCACACCTTTGTCATCGGTCTTGACGTCAATGTCCACCGTCAGGCGGCCACCTTCCGTCAAGCGACCAAACAGCAGCTCGTCAGCCAGGGCACGGCGAATGGTGTCCTGGATGAGGCGCTGCATGGGACGTGCACCCATGAGCGGATCGAAGCCCTTCTTGGCCAAGTGCTTGCGCAAGGCGTCGGTGAAGGTGACTTCCACCTTTTTCTCGGCCAGCTGGGTTTCCAGCTGCAGCAGGAACTTGTCAACCACACGCAGAATGATCTGCTCGTCCAGCGCCTTGAAGTTGACGATGGCATCCAGCCGGTTGCGGAACTCGGGCGTGAACAGGCGCTTGATGTCACCCATTTCGTCACCCGCCTGGCGCGGATTGGTGAAGCCGATGGTGGCCTTGTTCATCGTCTCTGCGCCCGCGTTGGTCGTCATGATGATGAGCACGTTGCGGAAGTCGGCTTTGCGGCCGTTGTTGTCCGTCAATGTGCCATGGTCCATGACCTGCAGCAGCACGTTGAAGATGTCCGGGTGGGCCTTCTCGATTTCGTCCAGCAGCAGCACGGCGTGCGGCTTCTTGGTGATGGCCTCGGTCAGCAAACCACCCTGGTCGAAGCCAACGTAGCCGGGAGGCGCACCAATCAGGCGGCTCACGGCATGGCGCTCCATGTACTCGGACATGTCGAAGCGGATCAGCTCGATGCCCATGATGTAGGCTAGTTGCTTGGCCGCTTCGGTCTTGCCGACGCCGGTGGGGCCGCTGAACAGGAAGGAACCGATCGGCTTATCCCCCTTGCCCAGGCCGGAGCGTGCCATCTTGACGGAGCTGGCCAGCACTTCGAGAGCCTTGTCCTGACCGAACACCACGCTCTTGAGATCGCGTTCCAGCGTCTGCAGCTTGCCGCGGTCGTCATTGGACACATTGGCGGGCGGAATGCGAGCGATCTTCGCGACGATCTCTTCGATCTCGGCCTTGCCAATGGTCTTCTTGCGCTTGCTGGGCACGAGAATGCGCTGCGCTGCGCCTGCCTCATCGATCACGTCGATGGCCTTGTCGGGCAAATGACGGTCGTTGATGTACTTGGCGCTCAGCTCCGCCGCTGCTTGCAGGGCGGCTGCAGCGTACTTCACGCTGTGGTGCTCCTCGAAGCGGCTCTTGAGCCCTTTGAGGATGTCCACCGTCTCTGCCACGGTCGGTTCCACCACATCCACCTTCTGGAAGCGGCGGGACAGGGCAGCGTCCTTTTCGAAGATGCCGCGGTATTCCGTGAAAGTGGTCGCGCCGATACACTTCAGCTGGCCGCTGGACAGCGCCGGCTTGAGCAGGTTGGACGCGTCCAACGTGCCACCCGATGCGGCACCCGCACCGATGAGCGTGTGGATCTCGTCGATGAAAAGGATGGCGTTTGGCTTGTCCTTCAAGGACTTGAGGACACCCTTGAGGCGCTGCTCGAAATCACCGCGGTACTTGGTGCCCGCCAGCAGTGCGCCCATGTCGAGCGAGTACACCGTGGCCTCGGCCAGGATCTCGGGTACATCGTTTTGCGTGATGCGCCATGCCAGGCCCTCGGCGATCGCGGTCTTGCCGACGCCAGCCTCACCCACCAGCAGCGGGTTGTTTTTGCGGCGGCGGCACAGGATCTGGATCGTGCGCTCCACTTCGTAGTGGCGCCCGATCAGCGGATCGATCTTGCCGTCCTTGGCAGCCTGGTTCAGGTTTTGGGTGTACTGCTCCAGAGGCGACGCCTTCTCGTTGCGCTCACCACCACCCTCTTCGTTTTCGGTGGGGCTGTCAGTCTTGGCGGGCTCTGGCGGCTCACCCTTCTTGATGCCGTGGGCGATGAAATTCACCACATCGAGGCGGGTAACGCCCTGCTGGTGCAGGTAGTACACCGCGTGCGAGTCTTTCTCGCCAAAGATGGCGACGAGCACGTTGGCCCCGGTGACTTCCTTCTTGCCATTGCCCGTGGACTGCACGTGCATGATGGCGCGCTGGATCACGCGCTGGAAGCCCAGCGTTGGCTGGGTGTCCACCTCGTCGGTGCCCGCCACCTGAGGGGTATTGTCTTTGATGAAATTGGCCAGCGAGGACCGCAGGTCGTCGATGTTGGCCGAACACGCGCGCAGCACTTCGGCTGCGCTGGGGTTATCAAGCAGTGCAAGCAACAGATGCTCCACGGTGATGAACTCGTGGCGCTGCTGGCGGGCCTCAACAAAGGCCATGTGCAAGCTGACTTCCAGTTCCTGGGCAATCATGTGAACTCCTTTGTGCTTGCGTGGAAGGGATGACTGTAGATCGGGATCAAAGACCTGTTATTCAACAGGTTCACTGACACATTGGAGGGGGTGCCCCGCCTTTGCGGCGGCATCGAGCACCTGCTCCACCTTGGTGGCAGCAATGTCGCGGGAGTAGACCCCGCACACGCCTTTGCCATCCAGATGGATCTTCAACATGATTTGGGTGGCCTGCTCGCGGTCTTTGCTGAAAAACTCCTGCAGAACCACGATGACAAACTCCATGGGGGTGTAGTCATCGTTGAGCATCACCACCTGGTACATCTGCGGAGGCTTGGTTTTCTGGGTACGTCGTTCAAGCACGACTGAACCGCCGTCATCCCGCGCAGGCCGGGAGACGGGCAGCGCGGTGGGGGGAGAAGGTGGTTTTGTTGCCATGAAATTCATTCTAGCGACCCGCGAGACCGATGGCCGCATGAGAAAACTGGTGACTGCAGTCTATTTTTCAAGTGACTGCAGCCCCGCGTACCCATGAGGTGATGTGCAGTGCCCTGTTTCAGCGCCGCTCACTCGTAAACCACGGTAGCGGAGCCGCTTCCAGCCTGCGCGCTCCATGCCGCCAGCGCAGCGTCCGTCGGGAAAAACCGGCTCCCTTCACCCAGCTGCAGCTCCGCCACGGCACCGCCCTGGTCGGACTGGCAGCGCACGCCCATGCGCACGCGCAGGCCGTGCAGGATTTCACCCTCCTCGGTTTCTTCACGGCGCGGCGGAAACTCCGACACGAGACGCTTCACATCGGGCTGCGTATCCCCCATGGCAATGTGCAGATACTTGCCGAAGCGGCAACGCGCACCGGCCAAATCCCACACCTGTTGCACCTTGACCCGCAAGCCACCGCTGAAATGATCCATCTGCAGGCGCCCCACCACCACCACAAACTCATCTTCCTTGAGTTGATTTCGGTACGTGTTGAGCAGCGCTTCATCCGCCGAGGCTTCGATCATTCCCGACTTGTCGTCAATCTTGAACAAGCCCAGCTTGCCCCGTTGACCGTTGATCACCCGGAAATCGCTCACGATGCCTGCCAGCACCTGCGGTTCGCGGCTATCGATCAACTCGTCGATCTGCGTGCGGACAAACTTGCGCACTTCAGACGCCACCTCATCAAACAGGTGGCCTGACAGGTAAAAACCAATGGCGGTTTTCTCCTGAGTCAGGCGCTCCTTGATGCCCCACGGAATCGCATCTACCAGGTCGGGCTCTTGTGTGCTCGAGCCATGGGCGTCGTCGCCCATCATGTCAAACAACCCGCCCTGGTTCACGTTGGCCAAAGTGGCTGCGGCAAAGTCAAAGGCCCGGTCGATGGATGCCACCAGCGCGGCACGGTTCATGTTCATGGAGTCAAACGCCCCGGCTTTGATCAAGGCCTCCAGCGTGCGCTTGTTCAACCGCGCCTTGTCCACGCGAACACAGAAGTCGAACAAGCTCTTGAATGGGCCTTTGGTGGAGCCCTGAGGCCCTTCACCGCGGCCTTCGCGCGCAGCCACCATCGCCTCTATCGCCTGCTGACCGGTGCCCTTGATCGCACCCAAACCATAGCGTATGACCTTGTCGGTCACCGGCTCGAAACGGTAGGTGCCACGGTTGACGTCAGGCGGCTCAAAACTCAGACCGAAGTTTTTGACAGCATCTTCATAGAGCACCTTCAGCTTGTCGGTGTCATCCATTTCCACCGTCATGTTGGCGCAGAAAAACTCCGCCGTGTAATGGACTTTGAGCCAGCCGGTGTGGTACGCCAGCAAGGAATAGGCAGCCGCGTGCGACTTGTTGAAGCCGTAGCCCGCAAACTTCTCCATCAAGTCGAAGACCTCGTCCGCCTTGTCTTGATCGATCCCCTTTTCAGCAGCTCCCTTGCGGAAGATGGCCCGATGCTCGGCCATTTCTTCGGCCTTCTTCTTGCCCATGGCACGGCGCAGCATGTCGGCGCCGCCAAGGCTGTAGCCCCCCAGCACCTGGGCGGTCTGCATCACCTGCTCCTGGTACACCATGATCCCGTAGGTTTCGGCCAGCACAGGCTCCACCAGCGGATGTGGGTATTCCACCGGCTCTTTTCCATGCTTGCGGTTCACGAAGGTGGGGATCAGGTCCATCGGCCCTGGGCGGTACAGCGCGTTCAGCGCGATCAGATCTTCCAGACGGCTCGGACGTGCCTCTTTGAGCATGCCCTGCATGCCTCGGCTTTCAAACTGGAACACGGCCTCCGTTTTGCCGTCGGAGAACAGCCGGTAAGTGGGGCCGTCGTCCAACGGTATGTTCTCGTAGGCAAAGTTTTCCTGGCCCTTGTGGCGCTTGATGATGAATTCGCGCGCAATCTCCAGGATGGTGAGCGTGGCCAGCCCCAAGAAGTCGAACTTCACAAGGCCAATGGCTTCCACATCGTCCTTGTCGTACTGGCTCACTGCCGATTCGCTGCCTGGCTGCTGGTATAGCGGGCAGAAGTCTGTGAGCTTGCCCGGGGCGATGAGCACCCCGCCCGCGTGCATACCGATGTTTCGCGTCATGCCTTCGAGCTTTTGTGCCATCTCGATCACGGTCTTGACGTCTTCTTCCTTGCGCACGCGCTCGTACAGCATGGGCTCCAGCTCGAGCGCGTAGTTGTTCTTGTCGCCTTCTTTCTTCACTTCCGGCGGATACGCCAGCGTGTACGACATACCCGGTTTTCCGGGAACCAGCTTCGAGATGCCGTCGCAGAAGGTGTAGCTCATGTCCATGACACGGCCCACGTCACGAATCGCCGCCTTGGCAGCCATGGTGCCAAAAGTGGCGATCTGGCTGACGGCATTTTTGCCGTACTTTTCCTTCACATAGTCAATCACCCGGTCGCGATTGGACTGGCAGAAGTCGATATCGAAGTCGGGCATCGAAACCCGCTCGGGGTTCAAGAAACGCTCAAACAGCAGGTTGTATTCCAGCGGGTCCAAATCCGTGATCTTGAGGGCGTAGGCCACCAACGAACCGGCGCCCGACCCCCGACCCGGGCCCACGGGGCAGCCATTGTTCTTGGCCCACTGAATGAAGTCACCCACAATGAGAAAGTACCCGGGGAACCCCATCTTGAGGATGGTGCCCAACTCAAACTCCAGGCGCTCTACGTAACGCGGCCGCTCTTTGTCGCGCCGTGCCTCGTCCGGGTACAAGTGCTTGAGGCGCTCTTCCAGACCTTCAAACGAGGCAAAGCGGAAATACTCCTCCGCCGGCATGCCGTTGGGCGTAGGGAAAGCCGGCAACTGCGGTTTGCCCAGCACCAGCGTCAAACTGCAGCGCTTGGCAATTTCTATGGTGTTGGCTAACGCTGAGGGCACGTCTGCAAACAACTCTTGCATCTGCTGTGCCGACTTGAAGTACTGCTCGCGGGTAAAACGCCGCACGCGACGCGGGTTGGCCAGTATTTCGCCGCCCGCAATGCACACCCGCGCTTCGTGTGCCTCGTAGTCATCAGCCGTCAGAAACTGGATGGGATGGGTCGCCACCACCGGCAACTGGAGCCTTGCCGCCAGTTGCACGGCTGCCGCCACATGGCTTTCGTCATCAGCCCGCCCAGCACGCTGAAGCTCCATGTAGAAGCGATGGGGAAAGATGCCCGCGAGTTTCAACGCCAAGCTGGCAGCTCTTGTTTCATCCCCTTTGAGCAGCGCTTGCCCCACAGGCCCAGCCTGCGCCCCCGAAAGCGCCACCAAGCCTTCGGACAGTTCTTGCAGCCATGCCCAAGTGCACACCGCCAGGTTTTTGACGACGTTTTTCGTCCATGCCCTGGCGAGCAGCTCTGAAAGATTCAGATAACCCTGCTTGTTCTGCACCAGCACCAGCATCCGGGATGGGTCGCTACCTCCCTCGGTTTCAAGGTAAATCTCGGCGCCCAGCAATGGCTTGACACCCTTGCCACGCCCTTCCTTGTAAAACTTGATGGCTCCGAACAGATTGTTAAGATCAGTGATGGCAAGGGCGGGTTGCCCGTCTGCCGCAGCGGCTTTGACCACTTCATCGATACGAGTGGTGCCGTCAACGACGGAGAATTCTGTGTGCAGGCGCAAGTGAACGTACATGCCGCCATTGTAGAAAGCGCCCATGCTGCAAATCCCCATCCGCGCCCAATGTCGGGCACAAACAGGGCCATTACAATGCCGACTCGGTCCATTGCCTTGGTGGGTGAAACGCTCCTACAGAGCGATTCGAACTACCGCGGAAGATGCGTTCCTCTAATTGCCTGAAAGCTGCTTGCGATGCGTTTTGCTCCCCTGCCTGTTTGCTCCGTTGTGCTTGTATCTCTCGCACTTGTCGGGTGTTCCAGCACGCCAGAAGACAAAACTGCGGGCTGGAGCCCGAACCGCATTCATTCTGAAGCTAAGGACGAAATGAACAGCGGTGCCTACGACAAGGCCGTCCCGCTGCTGGAAAAGCTCGAAGGCCGTGCGGCAGGCACCCCGCTGGCGCAACAGGCGCAGCTCGATAAAGCCTACGCACAGTACAAAGGCGGCGAAAAAGCCCAGGCCATTGCAACGCTCGATCGCTTCATGAAGTTGCACCCCGCCAGTCCCGCGCTGGACTACGCGCTGTACCTCAAGGGCTTGGTCAACTTCAATGACAACCTCGGCATGTTCTCCTGGATTTCGCGCCAAGACCTGTCGGAGCGCGACCAAAAAGCGGCCAAGGACTCGTTCGAGTCCTTCAACGAGCTGGTCACCCGTTTTCCTGAGTCGCGTTATGCCCAAGATTCGCGTCAGCGCATGACGTACATCGTCAATTCGCTGGCCCAATATGAGGTGCATGTGGCCCGCTACTACTACGAGCGCGGCGCATACGTGGCAGCCATCAGCCGCGCGCAGGTGGCGCTGACCGACTACAAGGATGTGCCAGCGCTGGAAGAAGCGCTGTTCATCCTGATCCGCTCATACGACGCACTGGGCATGACGCAACTGCGCGACGACGCTCGCCGCGTGATGAGCGCCTCTTATCCTCAAAGCACCTACTTGCGCGACGGCAAGTTCAGAGAAAAGTCTGATCCGTGGTGGAAGTTCTGGTGACAGACGCCAGGTCTTCCAGGGCAGCATGAAATTCCTCAGCACCTGACAGCCGCCGCATGGGCGGCAGCGCGGCAATCAGTCGTTTGCCGTAACCCATGCGCACCAGGCGTGAATCGCAAACGACCAGAACGCCTCGGTCGCTTTCGTGGCGAATCAGGCGTCCGGATCCTTGCTTGAGCGCCAGGGCGGCTTCTGGAAGTGCGTATTCCTTGAACGCACTACCGCCAGACTGCTCGATCTGTAAGGTACGGGCCTCCACCAGAGGGTCACCCGGCGGGGGGAAGGGCAGCTTGTCAATTACCACCAATTGCAGCGCGTCCCCTGGCACATCAAACCCCTCCCAAAAACTGGCGGAAGCCACGAGAATGCAGCCGCCCTGTGGCCCTGCCCCTGCGCGGAACCGCTCCATCAGACGAAGTTTGGGCCACTCCCCTTGCGCCAGCACGTCCAGGTGTGAACCACGTTGCGCCAACTGCTGCCGCAGCACCTGAGCAATGATCGCAATGGCGCGCAACGTGGTCGTCAGGACCAGAGTGCGACCACTCAGCGACATGGCGGCATTCGCGACCAGCGCAGCCACAGCGCTACCGTGCCGTGGGTCGGAGGGTGACGGGAAATCCTCAGGCACATACATAGCGGCCTGCGCGGCGTAGTCAAATGGGCTGGGTACTCGCAAAATGCGCGCCCCTTCCAATCCGCAGCGTTTCACAAACCATGAAAGCTCTGCATCATGGCCCAGCGTGGCAGAGGTGAAGATCCACGCCCGCCCCAGGCCTTCACTGGTGGCAGGCCAGCCATCGTCGTCCACACTTTCTTGCGGCTGGGGCAAAAAACGGGTGCGCATGGCATCGGCAATATCCAGTGGAGACTCTACGAGCCGCAACCCGCCGCCCACATCAAGCCACCGCACACTGCCCTGCGGGCAAGGCTGACCAAAGCGCTCCAGGCGCGCCAACAGGGACGTACCGCGCTCCGCCAGGCGGGTGATGTCCGGGGCGATGTCGTGGTACGCGTCCAGCGCCTGCACCAGCAGGCTGCATGCCTGGAGCACCGCAGCCATGGCAGGCTCCCAGTCAGACGGAAAAACACCGTCGGGCGCACCTTGTGCCCAGCCTCGCTTTCCTGAAGATGCAAGACCATCGCCCGCTGCATGGCGCCACCGCAAGACCGCGCCTTCCAGGCCAGCTGCAAGTTGTGGCCAATCGGCATAGCCACGGGCATGCGCCAGACCGGCTGAGAGCGCATCGCGGGCAAATTCAACGAACTGCCCGGTCGATAGTTGGATTCCCAAAAACTGCAGGCCTGCATCGCTGAGCTGGTGCGCCTCGTCAAACACCACCACGCGCACTGATGGCAACAGCTCTGCTACCCCCGACTCGCGCACGGCCATGTCGGCAAAAAACAGGTGGTGGTTGACTACCACCAGATCGGCCGCCATGGCTTGCCGGCGGGCCTGGTTCACGTGGCAGTCCTTGGCATTGGGGCAATGGCTGCCCAGGCAGTTTTCGCGCGTTGAAGTGACCCAGGGAATGACGGGCGACCGGTCGTCCAGGCCCGTGAGCTCCGACAAGTCGCCGCTGCGGGTGCTGCGTGACCACTCTTCAATCTTTGCGAGCACACGGATCTGCTGCGGCGACTCGCCCCCCACGGCATGGCGCGCCATACCAAGGCGGTGCAAGCACAGGTAGCTGCTGCGCCCTTTGAGCAACGCCACACGCACGGGAACCTCCAGCGCCTGCACAAGGCGGGGAATATCGCGTGAAAACAACTGGTCCTGCAACGCCTTGGTGGCGGTGGACAACAGCACCCGCTCACCGCTGAGCAAGGCGGGCACCAGGTACGCATAGGTTTTACCCACACCGGTGCCCGCCTCGGCCACCAACACCTCCCCTGCTCCCATCGCATGGGCCACCGCCTGGGCCATGGCCAGCTGACCTTCCCGCGGCTGGTAATGCGGGTCCGCCCGTGCCAACACGCCATCCACCGAAAACACCGACTCCACCATGGCGCAAAGCTCCACAGCTGAGGTCTGGGAATCGGTCATCGTCATGCGTATCTCAAGCAGATGTTCCAGTGCACCAGGTGCGCTGGCGAAACGGGGCCAACCAGTGAATTTGTGAGGAGATGTTGGAGCAGACGGAGCTTGCCGTACTTTTCACCAAAGTCCGGTGCATACCAAAATGGCGAAAATGCCACAGGCGCGCCGATAATAAGCGGCTCAGCACCCCAAAACGACCGGCAGCGCTCCCGCACGCACCACAATCTTCAGAATGACCAAAGCGTTCCGTCTTATCGCCTCCACCGGTATCCACAAAGGAGACCGGGAGTACCAGCAGGATCAGGTGTCCTTGATTTCTCACAGCCGTCACAACGGCTGCGTGCTGGGGGTTGTGGCGGACGGCATGGGCGGGCGCAGTGGTGGCCGCAAAGCGTCTGACCAGGTCATGATGACGGCCCGCCAGCTTTTTGAGCGCTACTCCCCCGAAACCGACGACCCTGCCGCCATGCTCAAAGCCATGGTGGAAGAAGCGCACATCGTTATTCGGCTGACCGCCATTTCGGCAGAGCAGGAACCGCACAGCACCATTGCAGCATTCCTCATCAACCCGCGGGGCGACTGCCACTGGGTGCACGCCGGGGATTCGCGCATCTACCATTTCCAGGGTGGTCGGTTACTCCACCGCACCAGTGACCACTCCTACGTTCAGGCACTGGTAGATCGCGGAGAGCTGACGGAGGCTGAAGCCAACAACCATCCGCATTCGAACATTCTGGTCGGATGCCTGGGCACAGAAAGTGACCCACCCGCCACAACCCACATGATTTCGCAATTGCGCCCAGGGGATGTCCTGCTGGCCTGCAGTGACGGCGTGTGGCACTACTTCTCGCCCACCGAGCTGGCCTCCGTGGTGGATTCGCTCTCCCCGCGCGAGGCGACGGAATTTCTGATCGAGAAAGCACGCTCACGAGCCCGAGGCGGCGGCGACAACCTGTCGCTCGTCATCGTCAAGATCGAAGCGTTGGTCGAAGAGAAAAAGATACCGCGCCTGGCTTCCACCGCGCCTTGAGAGAAATGGGCGCCAGTCGCCCCCCATCCGCCCAAACCATTGCACTGCAATTGCAGTGATGCAGGCGGTATGCTTTCTGCCCCGCTTCTAGCCAAGAGTGCTCCAGCTCTTGCAAAGCGAGTAGCTGGCACGCTGTGCCGACCTAAAAGACGGTCAGCCGATCACTCTCCAGGCTCAACGCCTCTCAAGGAGGCGTGGGCAGGGTGGCCGCTGGCTTGTGTCCATTGGCTGCAGCATCCGCCTTCTCCTGCTCGCGCTTTGCGCGGCGGGCCTGAGCGGCCTTCTCCACCTCCAACTGCCTCTGGCGAGCCTGGGCCGCACGCTCTGTCGACTCCTTCTCTCGCAAGGCTTGCTCTGCCGCCTGGCTTTGCTGACGCTCGCGTTGCTGGCTGGCGCGGGCTGCGGCTTCTCGGTCGCGCAGCTTTACGGAACCGGCGGTATTTTCACGTGCCCCAGACCTGCCTGTCGGTTCAGCCTTGCGCACTACAGCCGATGCAGGCGGTGTCGTCGCCGCAGCAGCTGAGGCCTGCTTCTCCTCGATTTGCCGAAGACGTTGCTGGGCTTTTTCCTTGCGCTCGGCATCATTGAGCTGAACCTCGCGCGCGCGCAGCCGGGACTCAACCTCTCGCCACTGGTTGCGAACATCACGCAAGCAGTCCTCCACCGCAAACAACTGGTAGCACTTCGTTTGCGCTTGCGTGCGCTGTTCTGCGTTGCGTCGGCGTGCCTGCTCAATCGCTGCGCGCTCAGCATCCCGCTGGGAGGCTGCCGAAGCCTCCTGACCCGCTGCGGCGTGTTGACCGAGAGCCTCCTGCTCGCCCGACTGGGCCCCGGCCGTCCCCAGCCAGAGGGCAAGGACCGCTATGGTGGTGAGTTGTCGTGCTTTCATGTCAGCCCCGTGTCCACCAAGCGCCGCTCCAGATCCAGGAATTCTTTGGACTGCATTTCATTCAGGCGCGATACCGTGCGAGGAAACTCGTGGGACAGCGGCCCCTCGGTATACAACTGCTCTGGCGACACGGCAGCTGAGACGATCAGCTTGACGCGGCGGTCATACAGCACATCGATCAGCCAGGTGAAACGGCGTGCCGGCGAAGCCATGTTGACTGGCATGTAGGGCACGCCCGACAGCAGCACCGTATGGAACTGAGTGGCAATTTCGAGGTAATCGTTCTGCGAACGCGGGCCGCCGCACAGCGTAGTGAAGTCAAACCACACCACCCCGCCCGCCTTGCGGCGCGCACGAATCTCGCGCGCCTCAATGTGCAGCACCGGGTCTTCATCATGTACACCGACCAATTGGTTGAACGCTTCGTTCATGGCCGCGTCAGCCTCGGGCCCCAGCGGGGTGTGATAGAGCTTGACATGCTCCAACGCACGGCGGCGGTAGTCGGTGCCGTTGTCTACGTTGACGACTTCCATGCGCTCGTTGAGCAAGGCAATCGCAGGAAGAATGCGGTCACGGTGCAGACCGTCTGGGTACAGGCCGTCGGGCACGAAGTTCGAGGTGGTTACAAATCCCACCCCGTTGTCAAACAGGGACACCAGCAAGCGATGCAGGATCATCGCGTCCGTGATGTCAGCGACGTGAAACTCGTCGAAGCAAATGAGCTTGTAGCGCTTGGAAATGCGGGCGCCCAGCACATCCAGGGGGTTCACCATGCCCTGTAGCGCCACCAGTTCGCGATGCACCTCGCGCATGAATTCGTGAAAGTGCAGGCGCACCTTGCGCTTGATGGGCACCGCATTGAAAAAGCAGTCCATCAAAAAGCTTTTGCCGCGCCCCACCCCCCCGTACATGTAAACACCCTTCGGGATGTCGGGCCGGTTCAGCAGCTTTTTGAGGGCATTCGACCGCTTGGACTTGTACGCAGCCCAATCGTCGGCACAGCGCTGTAAAGCGTCGATCGCACGCAGCTGCGCAGGGTCACTTTGAAAGCCTTTGGCGGCCAGCTCGGCCAGGTACGCCTGTTTGACGCTCACGGTGTTGATGCCTCAGAAAAGGCTAACCCCCGCAGTGGCGCGATGGTTAGCTATTAATTTAATAGCTGCCAGCGCTTATCCATAGTGCGCTAGCGGCCATTTTGACTGAAATTCTGAAATCAGAAGTTCAGTGTGCGCTTGTCCACGGCCAGAGCCGCTTCCTTGGTGGCTTCGCTCAGGGACGGGTGGGCGTGGCAAATGCGCGCGATGTCTTCGGCGCTGGCCTTGAACTCCATGGCCACCACGGCTTCAGAGATCAGCTCGGAGGCCATGGGGCCCACGATGTGCACGCCCAGGATTTCGTCCGTGGTTGCGTCGGCCAGGAACTTGACCATGCCAGTCGTGTCACCCAGCGCGCGTGCGCGGCCGTTGGCCAGGAAGGGGAACGTGCCCGCCTTGTACTTCACGCCATCGGCCTTGAGCTGCTGCTCGGTACGGCCCACCCAAGCGATCTCAGGGCTGGTGTAGATGACCCAGGGGATGGTGTTGAAGTTGACGTGACCATGCTGGCCAGCAATGCGCTCGGCCACGGCAACGCCTTCTTCCTCGGCCTTGTGCGCCAGCATCGGGCCACGCACCACGTCACCCACAGCCCACACGCCGGGCAGGTTTGTCTTGCAATCGCCGTCCACCACGATCTCGCCACGCTCGCCCAGTTGCAGGCCCACGGCTTCGGCGTTCAGGCCAGTGGTGTTGGGCACGCGGCCGATGGAGACGATCAGCTTGTCGGCGTCCAATGTCTGGGCTTCACCCTTGGCATTGGTGTAGGCAATGCTCACGCCAGACTTGCTGTTCTTGATCTCGCCCACTTTCACGCCCAGTTCGATCTTCAAGCCTTGCTTGTCGAACGCCTTCTTGGCTTCCTTGGCGATCTGCTCGTCCACGGCGCCCAGGAACGTGGGCAGGCCTTCCAGAATCGTGACATCTGCACCCAGGCGGCGCCACACGGAGCCCATTTCCAGGCCAATCACGCCAGAGCCAATCACGGCCAGCTTCTTGGGGGTGGCACCAATGCGCAGTGCGCCATCGTTGGACAGCACATTCACTTCATCAAACGGCACGCCAGGCAGCGCGCGGGCATTGGAGCCCGTGGCAACGATGATGTGCTTGCCCACCAGCGTTTCTTCGGCAGCGCCAGCCACCTTGATCTCATAGCCGCCTTCGGCAGCCTTCACGAACGAACCACGGCCGTGGAAGAAGCTGACCTTGTTCTTCTTGAACAGGTACAGGATGCCGTCGTTGTTCTGCTTCACCACCGCATCTTTGCGGCCGATCATCTTGGCCACATCGATCTTGATGTCCTTGGCAGAAATGCCATGGTCGGCAAAGTGGTGGTTGGCGTGCTCGAAGTGTTCGGAAGATTGCAGCAATGCCTTGGAGGGAATGCAGCCCACGTTCGTGCAGGTACCGCCGGGTGCAGGGCCGCCCTTCTCGTTCTTCCATTCGTCGATACAGGCCACGTTCTTACCCAGTTGGGCGGCACGGATGGCCGCGATGTAGCCACCAGGGCCACCACCGATGACGATGACGTCGAATTGCTTGCTCATAAGAAATCTCGTTGATTCAGTTGAAGAAAAACCCACCAGTGAACAGCGCCGCGCAGTGTTTGCGCCAGGGGCTTCACAGGTGGGTTTCCGGTTTCAGAGGACGGGTGTCAAAGCTCGATCAGATGTCGAACAACAGACGGGCTGGGTCTTCCAGCGCTTCCTTCATGGCGACCAGGCCCAGCACGGCTTCGCGGCCGTCGATGATGCGGTGGTCGTAAGACATTGCCAGGTAGTTCATCGGACGGATCACGATCTGGCCGTTTTCCACCACAGCGCGGTCTTTGGTCGCGTGCACGCCCAGAATGGCGGACTGGGGTGGGTTGATGATGGGGGTAGACATCATCGAGCCAAAAGTGCCGCCGTTCGAAATCGAGAACGTGCCGCCAGTCATTTCCTCAATACCCAGCTTGCCTTCGGCCGCCTTCTTGCCGAACTCGGCGATCTTCTTCTCGATCTCGGCAAAGCTCATCTGGTCGGCATTGCGCAGGATGGGCACCACCAGACCACGGGGCGAACCCACGGCGATACCGATGTCGAAGTAGCCGTGGTAGACGATGTCGTTGCCGTCGACCGAGGCGTTCAGCACGGGGAACTTCTTCAGGGCGTGCACAGCCGCCTTCACGAAGAAGCTCATGAAGCCGATCTTCACGCCGTGTTCCTTGGTGAATGCGTCCTGGAACTTCTTGCGCATGTCCATCACGGGGGCCATGTTCACTTCGTTGAACGTGGTCAGGATGGCGTTGGTCGATTGCGACTGCAGCAGACGCTCGGCCACACGGGCGCGCAGGCGGGTCATGGGCACACGCTGCTCTGGACGGTCGCCCAGGTTGGGGGCGGCAGGAGCTGCCACCTGGGGCAGCGCCTTGGTGGGCACGCCTGTGGGGATCACGCTAGGAGCGACAGCGGGCTTGGCACCGCCGGCCACGGCGGCCAACACGTCACCCTTGGTCACGCGGCCATCCTTGCCGGAGCCAGCCACGTCGCCAACAGACAGGTTGTTATCGGCCAGCAGCTTGGCGGCGGCAGGCATGGCCACGTCGCCCTTGGAGCCACCAGCAGCAGGTGCTGCCACGGCTGCCACTGCGGCAGCAGGAGCCGCAGCTGCGGCTGCGGGGGCAGCTGCAGGTGCAGCGGCGCCAGCCTTGCCTTCGGTGTCGATCTTGGCGATGACCTGGTCAGACACCACGGTGCCGCCATCACCCACCACCAGCTCAGCCAGCACGCCAGCCGCAGGTGCGGGCACTTCGAGCACGACCTTGTCGGTTTCGATTTCGATCAGGATTTCATCGGCAGCAACAGCTTCACCGGCTTTTTTCTTCCAGGTCAGCATGGTGGCTTCCGCCACGGATTCAGACAACTGGGGGACTTTGACTTCTACGATAGCCATGACAAATTCTTTCAGTGAGGGTTTTGTTCTGTATTCGGGTTTCCGGCCTTACTTGGTCAGGACAAAACCCTTGAGCTTGGCGAAGGCGGCATCCACCAGAGCCTTTTGCTGTTCCTGGTGCAGGTGCGAGTAACCCACCGCAGGCGATGCGGAGGCTGCACGGCCGGCATAACCCAGCTTCTGGCCATCGAGCATGTTCTCGTGGATGTTGTGCTGGATGAAGAACCAGGCGCCCTGGTTTTGGGGCTCGTCCTGGCACCACACGATTTCGGTCGCATTGGGGTACTTCTTCAGCTCAGCGGCAAATGCCTTGTGCGGGAAGGGGTACAGCTGTTCCACACGAATGATGGCGACGTCGTCGGCTTCCTTTTCGGTGCGCTTCTTCACCAGGTCGTAGTACACCTTGCCCGAGCAAGCGATCACACGCTTGACCTTGGCTGCCTTCTTCTCGATGGCGTCATCCTGCTCAGGGATCACCGTCTGGAAGCTGCCCTTCGTGAACTCGGTCAGCGGCGAAGTGGCGTCCTTGTTGCGCAGCAGCGACTTGGGCGTGAAGATGACCAGCGGCTTGCGCAGGTCACGCACCATCTGGCGACGCAGCACGTGGAAGATCTGGCTGGCCGTGGTGGGCTGCACGAGCTGCATGTTGGCGTCAGCGGCCAGCTGCATGAAGCGCTCCACGCGGGCCGAGCTATGCTCCGGGCCCTGGCCTTCGTAGCCGTGCGGCAGCATCAGCGTGATGCCGTTCAAGCGGCCCCACTTCACCTCACCCGAGGCGATGAACTGGTCGATCACCACCTGCGCGCCGTTGGCGAAGTCACCGAACTGCGCTTCCCAGATCACCAGGGTGTTGGGGTCGTTAGAGGCGTAGCCGTATTCGAAGGCCAGCACGGCCTCCTCGGACAGGATGGAGTCGATGACAGTGAACGGAGCCTGGTTCTCGGCGACGTTCTGCAGCGGCACGTAGGTGCCTTCGTCCCACTTCTCGCGCTTTTGGTCGTGGATGACGGCGTGGCGGTGCGTGAACGTGCCGCGGCCGCTGTCCTCGCCCGACAGGCGCACCGGGTAGCCCGAGGCCACCAGCGATGCGAAGGCCATGTGCTCGCCCATGCCCCAGTCCACGTTGATCTCGCCACGGCCCATGGCGGCGCGGTCGTCGTATACCTTCTTCACCAGCTGGTGTGGGGTAACGGTCTCGGGGATCGTGGTGATCTTCTCGGCCAGGCGCTTCCACTCGGTCAGAGGAATGGCGGTGTCACCAGCGTCCGTCCACTTCTTGCCCAGGAAGGGCGACCAGTCCACTGCGTACTTGCTCTTGAAGTTGGTCAGCACAGGATCCACGGTGTGCTTGCCAGCGTCCAAGGCGGCCCGGTAGGCCTTGGCCATCTCATCGCCCAGAGTCTCACCCAGGCCTTGAGCAGCCAGCTTGTCGGCGTACAGCTTGCGCGTGCCGGGATGCTGGGCAATCTTCTTGTACATCAGCGGCTGGGTCAAAGCAGGAGTGTCCTGCTCGTTGTGGCCCAGCTTGCGGAAGCAGGTGATGTCCACCACCACGTCCTGGCGGAATTCCATGCGGAACTCCAGGGCCAGCTGGGTGGCCAGCACCACGGCTTCTGGATCATCGCCATTGACGTGCAACACGGGCGACTCGACCATCTTCACGATGTCGGTACAGAACGTACTGGAGCGCAGGTCGCGCGGGTCGGAGGTGGTGAAGCCGATCTGGTTGTTGATGATCAGGTGCACCGTACCGCCCGTGGTGTAGCCACGGGTTTCGGACAGGGCCAGGGTTTCCTGGTTCACGCCCTGGCCGGCAAAGGCCGCGTCACCGTGCACCAGCACGGGCAGCACCTGTTTACCCTTGGGGTCGCCGCGGCGGTCCATGCGCGAGCGCACCGAGCCCTCGACCACGGGGTTCACGATTTCCAGGTGCGAGGGGTTGAAGGCCAGCGACAGATGCACCGGGCCGCCGGTCGTGGAGACGTCGGAGGAAAAGCCCTGGTGGTACTTCACGTCACCGGCGGGCAGGTCCTCGGGGGCGGTGTGCTCGAACTCGGCGAACAGGTCCTTGGGCATCTTGCCCAGGGTGTTGACCAGCACGTTCAGGCGGCCGCGGTGGGCCATGCCGATCACCACTTCCTGCACGCCCTTTGCGCCTGCGGAGTTGATCAACTCGTCCATGGCGGCAATGAAGGACTCGCCCCCCTCGAGCGAGAAGCGCTTCTGGCCCACGTACTTGGTGTGCAGGTAGCGTTCCAGGCCTTCGGCGGCCGTCAGGCGCTCCAGGATGCGCTTTTTCTTGTCGGCAGAGAAGTTGGGCTTGCTGCGGATGCTTTCCAGCTTTTGCTGCCACCAGCGCTTTTGCACCTGGTCGGTGGCGTACATGTACTCCACGCCGATGGTGCCGCAGTAGGTCTCGCGCAGCGCGTTCAGCAGCTCGCGCAGGGGCATCTTGTCCTTGCCGAAGAACGTGTTGCTGGTGTCGAACACGGTTTCCTGGTCGGCGTCGCTGAAGCCGTAGAACGAAGGCTCCAGTTCTGGAATGTTGGGGCGCTCAGTGCGCTTGAGGGGGTCCAGATCAGCCCAGCGCTGACCCACGTTGCGGTAGGCGGCAATCAGCTGCTGAACGGCGGTGCGCTTGCGGCCCATTTCGGCGTCAGCGCTTGCAACCACCACTTTGGTGCCGCCAGCCTTGGCGCGTTCTGCGAACGCGTTGACCACGGGAAGGTGCGGAACGTCCTTGGCATTGGAGCCATCCACAGCGGGTACGTGCTGCAGTGCATCAAAGTATTCGCGCCACGTGTCGGGCACGCTGCCAGGATTGGCAAGGTAGTTTTCATACATCTCTTCGACATACGGCGCATTGCCGCCGAAGAGGTAGGTGTTGCCTTGGTAGGCTTGATAGACGGATGTCGTATCGCTCATATTCCGCTGACCTCCGCTCCCCTGCAGGGAGCATTAGCTGGTTGGTAAACCTTCCGCGACACGGCTGAACCGGTTGGCGGATGCGACTGTGGCTGGGGAAGGGCCTAGGGTTGCGGTGGCGATTGTGCCACTGAACCGGGCATTGACCAAGGTCGAGCTGGAAAGTGCCTTTGCTCTGCCGCGAAATAATCAGGTGGCGTGTCGTACATTGCGGGGCTGTATTGCCCGAATGCAACCTGGTAAATGACTCAACACCCACTTCAAAACAAGGCATTTCTGCTGCTGCTGGCCATCGTGAGCGTCGCATTTGGCGCCATCCTCTGGCAGTTCCATGGCGCAATTTTCTGGGGAATCGTGCTGGCTATCCTCTTCACCCCCCTGCACCGCATAATGCTGCAGCGCATGCCCCGGCGCGAAAATTTGGCCGCCCTTTGCACGCTGGGGCTGTGCATGGTCATGGTGATTTTGCCCATGACGCTCATCGGTGTGTCGTTGATACAGGAGGCCACGGCCATTTTTGAGCGGGTCAAAAGCGGCCAGCTCAACTTTGGGGCCTACGTTCAGCAGGTGGTAGCGGCGCTGCCCGCCTGGGTCACCCAGCTGCTGGAACGCTTGAACCTCACCACTTTGGCAGAGCTTCAGCAAAAGCTCTCGTCCGTGGCTGTTCAAGCCAGCCAATTCCTGGCCTCCCAGGCGGTGAGAATTGGCCAAAACACGCTGGAGTTTCTCGTCGGCTTCGGGATCATGCTGTACCTGCTGTTTTTCTTGTTGCGCGATGGGCGCGCTCTGGCGCTTCGCATCAACCATGCCACGCCGCTCGACAACGACCACAAGAGAAAGCTGGTGAGCAAATTCACCACCGTGATCCGCGCCACAGTGAAGGGCAACATCGTTGTGGCAGCATCTCAAGGGGCTCTGGGCGGGCTGATTTTCTGGATTCTGGGCATCCAGGGGCCGGTGCTGTGGGGCGTGCTCATGGCGTTTCTGTCGTTGCTGCCCGCTGTCGGGGCTGGCTTGATCTGGGTGCCGGTGGCCATCTACTTTTTGGCTACGGGGGCCATTTGGCAAAGCGCAGTGCTCACTCTTTTCGGCGTTTTCGTCATCGGCTTGGTGGACAACGTGCTGCGCCCGATACTGGTCGGCAAGGACACCAAAATGCCCGACTATGTCGTGCTGATCTCCACCCTGGGAGGTATGGCCTTGTTTGGATTGACCGGCTTTGTGATCGGCCCGGTCATTGCCGCCCTCTTCATGGCCTGCTGGGATCTGTTTGCTCCTGCGGAAGGTTCTGGAGCGCCGCCGCCCAACCCGTGATCTGCTGAAATAAAAAAGGGAGCCCTTCCGAGCCCCCTTCCATCCGTCAGTCCTTGTGGCCGCCATGCCCGCGGCCATTGCCACGAGGGTGCCGATCATCACGGTGCCCATGACGGTGGTCATCGCCATGCGGCCCCGCATGGTGACCGCCCCGCTTCGGCGGACGGCTTCCAGGCTCTTTCACGAAGTACACCGGCTGACCACAGGCGTTGTAGCGCCCACAGTGTTTGGCCCAGTTCTTCGCATGCCCTGGCGGCACATACATGTAAATAGGAGAGCGGTGAACCGCTACCGGGGGCCGTTGAATGATGACGGGCTCTGCATAGATCAACGGAGGTGGACCACCGCTTCCGATCTGAATCCGACCGTACACACCCGGCGCCAACTGTCCATCCACGGTGGCGTTTACGTAGCTCTGCGCCCAAGCCACGTTGCCCGCCAACCCCAGCAAAAGCCCTGCGCCAGCAGCCAAGAGCTTGTGCGGCAACAAATTCACGATCATTTGTTCACTCCAAAGTACTTTCATCATCATTTGTGACCGCCTCCGCTGGGCTGAACATTGCTCCACGATGTTTTTTTGTAAGCGGCTGTTGGCAGCCGTCCAGAAAATGAAACGGCTATCGCGTCACTTCACGCACCGATAGCAAGTACAGACGGCACTAAATATTTGGTAACCGGATTGGCGCAGTGGATTAGCATGCGCCAAACCCCCCTCATGAAAGCCTGCCATGCCCTATGAACGACGCCACTACGTGCGCGTGCAGTTTGATGCACCCGCTGTGTTGACCCTGGCCACAGCAGCCTTCAACGTGCAGGTGCTGGACTTGTCTCTCAAGGGTGCGTTGATCACCCTGCCTGAAAACGCGCAGGTTCCTGCCGGCATGCCCTGCCAGCTCGACGTGCCGCTGGCCGAGACGGAGGATTGCATCTCGATGACCGCAGGCATTGCCCATGTGGATGGGAATCGCGCAGGGCTGCTGTGCAGAAGTATTGACCTGGACAGCGTCACCCACCTGCGGCGCTTGATTGAACTGCAACTGGGCGACCCCGCATTGCTGGAGCGCGATCTGGCAGAACTCATTCAGTCATCGCGTTCTGCCGAGTAATCCCCCGCGCGTTGACGGGGGCGACCGTCAGGCCTTTGCCTCAGCGGCCAGCTCGCTTTCCTGCAACGCGCGCCACATCACCTTGCCACTGCCGCTCTTAGGCAAGGCGGGCACAAACTGCACGATGCGCGGCACCTTGTACACCGCCATGTTCTCGCGGCACCAGTCAATGATTTGCTGCTCGGTGGTGTCCTTGTGGGTAGCGCGCAGCACCACCACCGCTTTCACCGTTTCGCCCCGGTAGCTGTCCTTGGCGGCGATGATGCAGGCCTCTTGAATCGCTGGGTGGCGGAACATCAATGCCTCCACCTCGGCCGGCCAGACCTTGAAGCCGCTGGCGTTGATCATGCGCTTGAGCCGGTCCGTCAAAAAGAAATAGCCGTCTTCATCCATACGCCCCAGGTCGCCCGAGCGGAAAAACCGCTTGCCCTCGAACTCGATGAACGCCGAAGCCGTGGCGTCGGGCCGCTTCCAGTAGCCCTCAAACACCTCGGGGCCGTGGATGATGATCTCGCCCTGCTCACCCACAGGCACCTCCTGCAGCGTGTCAGGGTCAATCACCCGGGCATCAGTGCTCATGAAGGGGATTCCCAGGCACTGCTGCTTGGGATTGTCAGGCGGGTTGGAGTGCGACGGCGCAGCGGTTTCGGTCAGTCCATACCCCTCGGCATAACGCAGCCCATATTGCTCCAGCAACCGCTGTGCTACCGCCTGCGGCATGGCTGCGCCGCCACCGCCGATGTAGACCAGGCTCGACAGGTCATAGCTTGCAAAATGCGGGCTGGCCAGCAGGTCAATGACCATGGTGGGGATATTGGTCCAGTTCGTCACCTGCCAGCGTGAAATCAGGCGGCCCGCCAAATCGCGGTCCCATCGGGGCATGATCACAATGGTGGCAGCACTGTAGATCGAGGCATGCATCACGCTGACCATGCCGGTGATGTGGAACATGGGCACCACCGCCAGAGTAACGTTGTCGGCCGACCCAGCCCCCCAAAGCGCACTGGCCACCGCGTTGTGCATGATGCTTTTGTGCGGGTGCATACACCCCTTGGGCAGCCCGGTGGTGCCGCTGGTGTAGGGCAACAAAGCCAAGTCCTGCGGTCCTACCACCAGCTTGGGCGGTTCGCTGGCGCAGGCGATGGCATCGCTCCAGGCATGGGCCTGCCCTTGCTGCAGCGCAGGCAAAGGGTGGCGCGTGCCCAGCCAGTCTGCCCACGCAGGGGGCGGAGCATCATCACCGCTCACGCCGGCATCGAACGCATCGGTGAACTGGGTGACGACGAGGTGCACCAAGCGCTCGGCTGGTGGCAATGCATCACTGGCCTGAACCCATTCAGCCGCCAGGTCGCCCGTGGTGATGGCGATCTTGGTGTCGGGATCGGTGATGTAGTGCTTGAGTTCTTCGGCCCGGTTCATCGGGTTGACGGGCACTACCACAGCGTTGGCCCGCAAAATGGCAAAGTGCGCCATCACGAGTTGAGGGCAGTTCTGCATGCACAGAGCCACGCGATCGCCCCGTCTCACGCCCAAAGTCGCCAAATAGGCGGCAAGGCGTTCAGCGCCCTCCTTGAGCTGACGATAAGTCAGCGTCCGGCCAAAGAAAACCAGCGCCATCTTGTCCGGATAACGCTGGGCGCTGATGGCCAGGTTGTCCCACAGCGAGGTGGATGGAACAGTGATGGAATGGGGCAGACGACGGGGCCAGAACTTGTGGTGCGAGCGCATAGGGCGAACAGTCTCCTTTGCCTGCAAGCCTAGATGCCTACAGGCAAGCGGGCAATGGGGATCGCCCGCCAAGCCGTCACCAAGGTGACCAAGACACAGGCATCGCCGTCACCGCCGCCTGCGTGATCTGCTGAGCCCCTGGCGTGCCTTGATGGGCAAGGCACAGCGCAAGCAGCGAAGCCCCACCCTCAGCTGTTCACCTGCGCCCACAGCTTATCGAGCCGCTTCACGCTCACTGGCTGGGGCGTGCGCAGCTCTTGAGCAAAAAAGCTCACGCGCAGCTCTTCCAGCAGCCAGCGCAGCTCTTGCATGCGGGCGTCCACCGCGCCCTTGCGCTCGGCCACCAGACGCCAATAGCGCTGCTCTTGCGGGCGCAGTTCGGCCAGCTTGGCGGCGTCGCGGGCGGGGTCGGCGCGGTACTTGTCCAGGCGCAGGGTGATCGCTTTGAGGTAGCGCGGAAAGTGCGCCAGTTGCGCCCAGGGGGCCTGGGCAATGAACTGCTTAGGCATCAGGCGCTGCAGCTGCTGGGCCACATCGGCCGTAGCGTCCGGCGCGTTCTTGGTGTCCTTGAGCTTGCGGGCGGCAGCCGCGTATTCGATGAGGATGGTGCCCGCCAGCCGGGCCACCTCGTTGGCAATCAGCGTCAGGCGGCCCCGGCCTTCGTCCACGCGACGCTTGAAGTCGGCCTCATCGGTGGGCAATGGGTCCAGCAAGAAGGCGCGGTCCAGCGCCACATCGATGATCTGGGCACGCAGCTCATCCTGCGTGCCCAGCGGCATATAGGCCACAGCCATCTTCTGCAGGTCGGGGATGTTCTTCTCAAGGTACTTGAGCGCGTCCTTGATCTGCAGCGCAAACAAGCGACGCAGACCCGCACGGTGCTTGGCGGCGGCCACCTCGGGCTCGTCAAACACTTCGATGGTGACGGCATCCCCGCCATCGATCAGCGCCGGGAAGCCCACCAACGTCTGTCCGCCCTTTTTGATTTCCATGAGTTCGGGCAGCTCACCAAACGTCCAGGTGGTGTAGCGCTGGCCCGCCGGGGCTGCTGGCGCAGAAGCTGGTGCAGGGGCAGCCTTTGCTACATTTTTGATAGCTGGCTGCGCTTTACCTTCGGGCGCTGGAGCCGTTTTTTGCTCTGATCCACTCTGCCCGCCCAGCTTGAGCCCCGCCAGCGCCTGGAAGGCCCCCCGCGCCTTGGCGCCCCACTCGGCCTTGAGGGCACCCAGGTTACGGCCGTGGCCGAGCTGGCGGCCGTGCTCGTCCACCACGCGGAAGTTCATGAACAGATGCGGGCTGAGCATGTCGAGCTTGAAGTCCGCCCGCTTCACATCCAGCGAGGTCTCGTCGCGCACCTGCTTGAGAAGGGCGTCGGTCAGGCTGCCAGTGCCAAACCGCTCGGGCGCAGTGAACAACTCGGCCAGCCGCGTGGCCGATTCGGGCAGCGGCACAAAGCGGCTGCGCGGGCGCTGGGGCAGGCTTTTGAGCAGGGCCTGGATCTTGTCCTTGAGCATACCGGGCACCAGCCATTCGCAGCGCTCCTCGCTCACCTGGTTCAGCACAAACAGCGGCACCGTCACGGTGATGCCGTCGCGCGCATCGCCTGGCTCGTGCAGGTAGCTGGCGGTGCAGTCCACGCCGCCCAGGCGCACGGTCTTGGGGAAGGCGCTGGTGGTAATCCCCGCGGCCTCGTGTCGCATCAACTCATCGCGGGTGAGCTTAAGCAGCTCGGGGTTCTCGCGGCTTGCGTCCTTGTACCAGCGCTCGAAGCTCGCGCCGCTGCACACGTCCTGCGGCACCTGCTGGTCGTAGAAAGCGTAGATCAGCTCGTCGTCCACCAGCACGTCCTGGCGGCGGGATTTGTGCTCCAGCTCTTCCACCTTGGCGATCAGCTTCTGGTTGGCGGCCAGAAACGGCAGGCGGGTTTCCCACTCGCCCTGCACCAGCGCCTCGCGCAGAAAGATGTCGCGCGCACCGTGGGGGTCCACCTTGCCAAAGTCCACCCGGCGGTTGTTGTAGATGACGATGCCGTACAGCGTGGCGCGCTCCAGCGCAGTGACCTGGGCGGCCTTTTTCTCCCAGTGCGGGTCCAGCATCTGCTTCTTGAGCAGGTGGCCGCCAATCTGCTCTATCCATTGCGGCTCAATCGCGGCAATGCCCCGGCCAAACAGGCGCGTGGTCTCCACCAATTCGGCCGCCACGATCCAGCGGCCCGGCTTCTTGTTCAGGTGCGCGCCGGGGTGCTTGTAAAACTTGATGCCGCGCGCGCCCAGGTACCAGTCGTCCTCGTCGCTCTTGCAGCCCACGTTGCCCAGCAGGCCTGCCAGCATCGACAGGTGAATCTGCTCATAGCTGGCCGGTTGCGTGTTGATGCGCCAGCCGTGCTCGGTCACCACTGTGAGCAGCTGGGTGTGGATGTCGCGCCACTCGCGCAGGCGGCGGATGCTGATGAAGTTCTGCCGCAGCAGCGCTTCGTACTGGCGATTGCTGAGCTTGTGCGTGGGTGCAACCTCAGGCGTTGCGGCGGGCGCAGGAGCTGGCGCTGCGGCCCGCTGCCCCACGGGCAAGATGGCCTGCGAAGGCGCTTTCTTGAGCGCCATGGCCTTTTGCGCACGGGCCGATGGCAGGCTGGGTGCCCCGCCCCGAGCTTCGCTGATCCACTTCCACAGCTTCAGGTAGCCGCTGAACTCGCTCTTTTCGTCATCAAACTTGGCGTGCGCCTGGTCGGCCTGCTGCTGTGCTTCCAGCGGGCGGTCGCGCACATCTTGCACGCTCAGGGCGCTGGCAATCACCAGCACCTCGTCCAGCGCTCGGCGTTCGCGGGCTTCCAGAATCATGCGGCCCACGCGCGGGTCCAGCGGCAGCTTGGACAGCTCCACGCCCATGGGCGTCAGCTCGTTCGCATCGTCCACCGCGCCCAGTTCGGACAGAAGTTGGTAGCCGTCGGCAATGGCGCGGCCCGAGGGCGCCTCGATGAACGGAAACTGCGCTACGTCGCCCAGGTGCAGCGACTTCATGCGCAGGATGACACCGGCCAGGGACGAGCGCAGGATTTCCGGGTCTGTAAAGCGCGGGCGGCTGTTGAAGTCCGCCTCGTCATACAGGCGAATACAGATACCGTTGGCCACGCGGCCGCAACGGCCCGCGCGCTGGTTGGCAGCAGCCTGGCTGATGGGCTCCACCAGCAACTGCTCCACCTTGCTACGGAAAGAATAGCGCTTGACGCGCGCTGTGCCTGCGTCAATCACATATCGGATACCTGGCACCGTGAGCGAAGTCTCGGCCACATTGGTGGCCAGCACGATGCGGCGGCCCGTGTGGCCATCAAAAATACGGTCTTGCTCGGCCTGCGACAGGCGCGCGAACAGTGGCAGCACCTCGGCGTTGCGCATTACCGGCTGGTGCGACAAGTGCTTGCGCAGGTGGTCGGCCGCCTCGCGGATCTCGCGTTCGCCTGGCAGGAAGATCAATATGTCTCCACCCGCATTGCCCTGCCACAGCTCATCCACCCCATCGGCAATGGCCTCGTTCAGGCCGTAGTCGCGGCTGTCTTCAAACGGGCGATAGCGCTGCTCCACCGGAAAGGTGCGGCCCGACACCATGATGACGGGCGCGGGGCCTTTGGCGCTCTCAAAGTGTTTGGCAAACCGGTCCGCGTCGATGGTGGCCGAGGTGACGATAACTTTCAGATCTGGCCGGCGCGGCAGGATCTGGCGGATATAGCCCAGCAGAAAGTCGATGTTGAGGCTGCGCTCGTGCGCCTCGTCGATGATGAGCGTGTCGTAGTTTTTGAGCAGCGGATCGGTCTGCGTCTCGGCCAGCAAGATACCGTCCGTCATCAGCTTGACAGAGGCTTCGCGGCTCAGCCGGTCCTGGAAGCGCACCTTGTAGCCCACCACCTCGCCCAGCGGCGTCTTCAGCTCTTCGGCAATCCGCTTGGCCACGCTGCTGGCGGCAATGCGGCGCGGCTGGGTGTGGCCAATCAGCTGGCCTTTTTGCCCCGGCTTGGCATTGCACTTGCCCCGGCCCAGGGCCAGCGCAATCTTGGGCAGCTGCGTGGTCTTGCCCGAACCCGTCTCGCCGCACACGATGACGACCTGGTGCTTTTCGATGGCAGCCATGATCTCTTCGCGCTTGCCCGATACCGGAAGCGACTCAGGAAACTCGATGTGCAGGGGGGCTGCGGGGCGCGAAGGGGTGCGGGGAAGCTCTGGCGGACGCTGTTCTGAAGACATAGCCGTGCATTATCGATAGCCACGCCCCTGTTCCAGCCCGAAACAAACCGTGGCCACGCTGTTTCCACGGTTTCATGCCACTTCTTTTTTCCACACATCAGCGCTTCGCATGCTTATGATGCGCGACTTGGCGACCCCGGCGGTCGCCTTCCGTCATCTGTGCCTCCTGCATATTCCAAGGCTTCTTCCCCACCGCCATGTCTGCCGTTTTCAATTTCACTTTCGTGCCCTGGTTCCGGTCGGTGGCGCCCTACATCCACAAGTTTCGCAACCAGACCTTTGTGATCGGGCTGACGGGTGAGGCCATTGCCGCCGGCAAGCTGCACAACATTGCGCAAGACTTGGCGCTGATCCAGGCCATGGGGGTCAAGATCGTGCTGGTGCACGGCTTCCGCCCTCAGGTGAATGAACAGTTGGCCGCCAAGGGGCACGCCGCCAAGTACTCGCACGGCATCCGCATCACGGATTCGGTGGCGCTGGATTGCGCGCAGGAAGCCGCTGGCCAGTTGCGTTACGAGATTGAAGCCGCCTTCAGCCAGGGGTTGCCAAACACGCCCATGGCAGGCGCCACGGTGCGGGTAATTTCAGGTAACTTTCTCACCGCACGGCCCGTGGGCATTGTGGATGGGGTGGATTTCCAGCACTCGGGCCTGGTGCGCAAGGTGGATGTGGCCGGCATCCAGCGCACGCTGGACATGGGCGCGCTGGTGCTGCTGTCACCCTTTGGTTTTTCCCCCACGGGCGAGGCGTTCAACCTGAGCATGGAAGAAGTAGCCACCAGCGTGGCGATTGAGTTGCGGGCAGACAAGCTGATTTTCCTCACGGAAGTGCCCGGCATTCGCATGCAGCCCACCGAGCCCGAGAGCGAGGACAACCCCATCGACACCGAACTGCCGCTGGCGGCAGCACAGGCCTTGCTGGCAAAGCTGCCGCCCGCGCAGCAACCGACTGATACGGGGTTTTATCTGCAGCACTGCGTGAAGGCCTGTAAAGCGGGCGTGGAGCGCAGCCACATCATTCCGTTTGCACTCGACGGCTCGCTGCTGCTGGAGGTGTATGTGCACGACGGCATCGGCACCATGGTCATCGACGAAAAGCTGGAAGAGCTGCGCGAGGCCACCATTGATGACGTGGGCGGCATCTTGCAACTGATCGAGCCGTTCGAGAAAGATGGCACGCTGGTCAAGCGCGACCGCACCGAAATCGAGCGCGATATCGCCACCTACACCGTGATCGAGCACGATGGGGTGATTTTTGGTTGCGCAGCCCTCTACCCCTACCCCGAAGCCAAGACAGCGGAGATGGCGGCGGTCACGGTATCGCCCCAAAGCCAGGGCACGGGCGACGGTGAAAAGCTGCTCAAGCGCATTGAGCAGCGCGCCCGCGCCATGGGGCTGGACAGCATCTTTGTGCTGACCACCCGCACCATGCACTGGTTCATCAAACGCGGCTTTCAGCCCGTGGACCCTGACTGGCTGCCCGATGCACGCAAGCGCAAGTACAACTGGGACCGCCGCAGCCAGGTGCTGGTGAAAAAGCTCTGATTTACTGCCCGGCGAGCTGCATGCGCAGCCATGCCGGGCAGCCCTGACTGACCAAAGCGACTACAACGCCACGGCCTCGAAGGCCGGGTAAAGCTCGTCGATCCAGTGGTTGAGCTCATCCTGCGTGACATGCAGGTGGTCCATGCATGCCTGGCCGTGCAGCGTCCATTCACGGGTCGGCGTCAGGTTTTCGTGGTGGTGGACCAAATATTCCGCCAGCAACCCCAGCGCTACCAGATGCCGCACGGTGGCATCGAATCGTTCATCGCTCAGGCAGGAAAAGTCGTGATGCAGCCAGATGGCCTGGGCCACATCAGGGGGCAGATGCCAGGTGCGCGCCACGATGGCGCCCATCACCGCATGGTCCGTGCGGTGTGCGGCATTCTCGGTTTGCGTGAAGGTGCGGTCTTTGCGCGCCAGGGCTTCTGTCACTGTGCCCGCATAGCCGCGCACCGCCTTCACCAGCACAGGCATGCCCACATGGCAAAAAAGACCAAAGCTGTAGCCCAGCCCCGGGTCAAAGCTGTAAAGCTGGCGGCCAATGTATTCACAGGCGATGGCCTTGCGCTGGGAGCTTTCCCAAAAATGCTCCAGTAGCGGAGTTCGCACATGCAGGGCATTGCGGGTGATGAAGGCGGAAAGCAATTCCAGGGCAGGCTGCAAGCCCAGCACCGTGAGTGCCATGCCCACGGTCTGCACCGGTTGCGCCAAGGCGTACAACGGGCTGTTGGCGGTGCGGATCACCGCAGCCGCCATGGCCACATCTGACGAAGCCAGTTGCTCCAAGGCCTGCGAATCGAGCTCGGGGGCCGACGCGATCTCCTGCAACCTCACCAGCGAGTCTGGGCAGGGCGGAATGACGATGGCGCGCACGCTGGGGTGGGCGCGGGCGGTCTCGATGTCATGGTCTATGGAGTGGGAGGTCGCGGCGGTGGATCGCACTGACATCAAAGCCGGCATGGTCGCGCTTTCGGTACGGGTTCGACACGGTTTCAATTGGTTGCATTGTGCCGCCAAAAAGATCGCCAACGGGTTCTGCCGCACGGTAACGAGGGGGCATTGCGCAATGCCCGCCTCCCCAGCACCTCAAATACCAGCGCCGCCCACGCCCTGCAGTCCCGCGCGGCTGTCCAGGCTGTTGCGCCCCGGCATGGTCTCGCCCAGGTAGTCCAAAAACCGGCGCACTGCAGGCGAGAGCCCCCTGCGAGACGCGAACACTGCATGCACGATGGCAGGCTGAGGCGCCCAGTCGGGCAGCACGCGCACCAGCCGCCGATCGCGCATCTCCTCCTGGCACATGTAATCGGGCAGCCAGCAAATGCCCGTGCCCGCCACGGCGGCAAATTTGAGGGTGAGCAGGTCATCTGCGACGTAGCGCGGGGTGTAATGCACCACCTGGTGGGCGCCACCGGGGCCGATCAAGTTCCAGGAAGCCCGCCCGTCGGGCGCCGACATGGCAATGCTGTCCAGTTTGGCAAGGTCTTCCAGCTTGGTGGGTGTGCCCTGGCGAATGAGCAAGTCGGGGCTGGCCACCAGCACCTGGCGGGCTTGGTCCAGGCGTTTGACCACCATGCTGGCACTGTCTTCGAGCGAGGGACGCACCCGCAGCGCCACGTCAATGCCCTCCTCCACCACGTTCACCGCCCGGTTGGTCACCTGCATTTCCACACGAACCAAAGGATGCTGGGCCAGGAAGGCGGGCATCAATTCAGCCAACACGGTCTGGGCCAGGGTGACGGGGCAACTCACCCGCACGGTGCCACGCGGCTCGGTCTGCACCTGGGCCACTGCATCAGCCGCCGCCTGGGCCGATTCGCGAATGGACTGGCAGTGCCGCAGGTAAGCCTCTCCCACTTCGGTCAATGACAGCTTGCGGGTGGTGCGCTGCAAGAGCCTCACGCCCAGATGGGCTTCCAGATCAGACACACGCCTGGACAGTCGCGATTTGGGAATGCCCAGCGCCCGGCCGGCGGCAGCAAAGCCGCCACGCTCCACCACCTCGGCAAAGTACAGCATGTCGTTCAGATCTTGCATGTCGCGCTCCCTCCGTTGTCAGCTTGAATACTGTTCCATTAATAGAACAATCTATCGCGATTCGGGCGGCTTATCAAATTTTTTGAACAAATCGACAATTCACCTCAAGCCGTGACCGTCGCGGCAACTTAACGAGGAGAACCCCATGCAACTGCTTCACATCGACTCATCCATCACTGGCGATGCTTCCGTTTCGCGTCAACTCACGGCCCAGGTCGTGGAAGCCTGGAAGGCCAGCCACCCAGGCACGCAAGTCACTTACCTGGACCTGGCTGTCAACGCCCCCAACCATTTCACGATGGACGCAATGGCCCCCCGCACTGGCCAGACCGATGGTTTGACAGAAGCGCAGAAGCGTGAAAACGCCGTGTCCGAACAGCTCGTGAGCCAGTTCCTGGCAGCAGACGTGGTGGTCATTGGCGCCCCGTTCTACAACTTTGGCATCCCCACCCAGCTCAAGGCCTGGATTGACCGCATCGCCCAGCCTGGCCGCACATTCAAATACGGTGCCAACGGCCCCGAAGGCCTGGCCAAGGGCAAGACCGTGATCGTGGCATCTGCCCGGGGTGGCGTTTATTCGACCAGCGCTGGCGGCCAGGCCATGGAACACCAGGAAAGCTACCTGCAGACCGTGATGGGGTTCTTTGGTGTGACGGACGTGCGCTTCGTGCGCGCCGAAGGCGTCGCCATGGGGCCTGATGCCAAAGCGCAAGCCCTGGCTGCCGCCGCCGAGCACACACGCCAGCACACAGCGGCCTGACCGTCGCCACAAAGCCCCGGCTTCTGAATGTTGCACCCATGCGCAACATTCAGAAGCCGGGGCTTTTTTCATTTGCAAACAATTATTACCCCTACGCACAAAAAACCAGGCAGTAATGTCACACTTACACTGTAAGCATCTTTCGGTGGTGTACGAGATGTGAGTGGGTACCTGGGACGATTGATTTGGCAGCTTCGTATGTGCGTCGGTTGTTGGCGTTTTTGGTCTGTGGCCTTCCCTTCATGGGCTGGGCCCAGGCGGTAGCATTCATCAATCCGGGCCATCCAGACGAGCCGTATTGGCGCACGGTCAGTGAGTCGATGAACGCTGCCGCGCGCAGTCTGGGTGTGCCACTGGAAGAATATTTTGTGCGGCGAGAGCACCTGCGCTCGTTTGAAATCGCCCGCTCCATCGTGGCCCGCCCGGCTGAAAAACGGCCCGATTACGTCATCGTCACCAACGACTACGGCACCGGCCCCGAGATGCTGCGGATTTTCGAAGGCAGCGGCATCCGCGTGTTCCTGGCCTTCAGCACCCTCACCGCTGCCCAGAAGGCAGAGCACGGCGGGCCACGGGAGCGCTTCAGTCACTGGATCGGATCACTGGAACCACGGGCCGCGGATGCCGGATATCTCACCGCCCAGGCACTGATTGCTTCTGGCAGAGCCCAACGCGCCCATGGCCCGGATGGCAAGCTGCATCTGTTGGCGATTGCGGGGGACCGGTCCACCACCTCCTCCATTCAGCGCAACGAAGGCATGCTCAAGGCTGTGGGTGAGGCACCCGATGTGGTGCTGCACCAGACGGTGTACGCGGGCTGGTCGCGCACCAAAGCCGAAGAGCAGATGACCTGGCTGCTGCAGCGTCACCCCCAGGCCCGTCTGGTGTGGACAGGAAGCGACCTGATGGCTTTTGGCGCCATGGATGCACTCGCCAAGGCCGGCACGGCAGCGCCTGGCCAGGACATGTGGTTCAGCTCCGTCAATACCACCACAGAAGCCATCAAGCGCTTGCGCAACGGGCAGCTCACAGCGTTGGCAGGCGGGCATTTCATTGCGGGTGCGTGGGCCTTGGTCATGGTCTATGACTACCATCGCGGGCGCGACTTTGCATCCGAAGGGCTGGAGCTGGAACGGCCCATGTTCGCCTTGCTTACGCCTGATCTGGCCCACCGCTACCAGCAGCGCTTCGGTAACGGTTTTGCCAGCCTGAACGTGCGCAGCTACAGCAAGGTGCTCAATCCCAAGGTGAAGCGCTACCAGTTTGGCTTCGAGCAGCTGCTTTAATCGCTGTATGACCGCGCGTCCCTTTCGCTCCATTGCCAGCGTGCTGATCCAGCGCACCATCGTGCTGGCGGTGCTGTGCATGGTGGTCTTTTTCTGCGTGCAGAGCTGGCTGCTGCGCTCCGAGCACCAAAGGCAGTTCGAGGCCGTGATGAGCGATGTGGCCAACACCAGCGTGCCCCTGCTGGCCGCCGCGCTGTGGGACATTGAAACCCAGGCCGTCCAGGCCCAGCTGCAATTCATTGCGAAAAAGCCCGCCATCGGTTTTGCCCGGCTGCAGGCCGCCGGGGGCCAGGTGTTTGAGGCAGGCAACTCTGAACTGGCACAGCAAGAGGCAATACGCAGCATCACCATCTACGCCCCGCACGGCACCCAGGCGCTGGGCGTGCTGCACCTGAGCGGCAACCCGCAGTACCTTTGGCAAGGATTGAAGGCCGAGGCGCTGCGCATTTTGCTGGGCTATAGCGCACTCACCGCCAGCATTTGCGCGCTGATCGCCTTCATGCTCAAGCAACTACTGCAAAAACCGCTGTCCACCGTTGCCGGGTTTGCGAGCGAACTCACACCCCACCAGCTGACCACGCCCTTGCGGCTGAACCGAGCCCCCCCCAACCCCACAGCGATGAGATTGACCTGCTGGAGCAAGGCGTGGTCAAGCTGCAGAAGGCCCTGCACGAGCACATCCACAACCTTGACGATCTGGTGAATGAACGCACGGCCCAGCTCGAAAAACTGCTGGAAGAAATTCGCCACCTGTCCGCCACCGACGGCCTGACCGGCTGCTACAACCGGCGTGCGCTGCAAGACAAGCTGCCCGAGGAAATCGAACGCGCCCAGCGTTACCACCGCCCGCTGGCGGTGGTGTTCATGGACATTGACCACTTCAAGCAGTTCAACGACCAGCACGGCCACCAGTTGGGCGATGAAGTCTTGCGCAGCGCGGCAAAGCATGTCGCCGGCACGCTGCGCCAGGGGGTGGACTGGATTGCGCGCTACGGCGGTGAAGAGTTTGTGCTGGTGCTGCCCGAAACCCCACTCGAAGCCGCCATCGCCATAGCCCACCGGCTGTGCGACGCCCTGCCAGAGCACGCGGTGCCCAACCCCCGGGGGGGCTCGGTGTACATCAGCGCCAGCTTCGGGGTCACGGCCTACCGGCCGAGTGAGGATGCCCTTGCCCTGCTCTCGCGCGCCGACACCCTGGTCTATCAGGCCAAGTCGGCAGGCCGGCAACAGGTGGTGGCTGGCGCTTGAACGAGCAAGTCGCCTAACGGGCACAATCGCTACCAAATCAATAGCTGGTAGCGCTTACCCAGAGCGCCTTAGAGGCTAATTTGACCTAAATGACCGGCGTGGGGGCTGCATCACCCACTCCACAGCCTGAGCGGGCGGCGGCACGTCATTCAGCGCATTCACCCCATCACGGCCGAAAAAAAGCGGGCCGAAGCCCGCTGAATGTTGGAGCCTGGTACCGGCGTCGCCACCAGCACCCACCTGCCCCTTAGAAACCAGGGATCACAGCGCCCTTGAACTCGGTCTGGATGAACTTGCGCACTTCTTCCGACTGGTAGGCCTTGACCAGCTTGGTCACCCAGGGCTTGTCCTTGTCGGCTTCGCGCACGGCAATCAGGTTGACGTAGGGGCTCTTCGCGCTTTCCTGCGCAATGGCGTCCTTGCCAGGGTTCAGGCCTGCGGACAGAGCGAAGTTGGTGTTGATGGCAGACGCGTCCAGGTCATCCAACGAACGGGGCAACTGGGCGGCGTCCAGCTCCACGAACTTGATCTTCTTGGGGTTGTCGATCACGTCCAGCGGCGTAGCCTTCAGGCCCGCTTCGGGGCGCAGCTTGATCAGGCCCTTTTCCTGTAGCACCAGCAGCACGCGGCCGCCATTGGTGGGGTCGTTCGGAATACCGAACTTCGCACCTTGCTTGAGGTCGTTCAGGTTCTTGATTTTCTTGGAGTAGATACCGATGGGGAAGTTGACGGTGTAGCCCGCAGACACGAACTTGTAGCCACGGTCCTTCACCTGCTGGTCCAGGTAAGGCTTGTGCTGGTAGCTGTTGGCGTCCAGGTCACCCGAAGCCAGCGCGGCATTGGGCTGCACGTAGTCGCTGAACTCGATGACCTGGATCTTCAGGCCGTCTTTCTCGGCAACCTTCTTCACCACTTCAAAAATCTGTGCGTGGGGGCCACCCGTCACGCCAATTTTCAAGGGCTTGTCTTGCGCCATGGCGCTGGCAGAGAAACCAGACACCAGGGCCAGAGCGAGGGCGGATTGCAACAGAGAGCGCTTGTTCACAGAAAACACCTTTCGTATGGAGATGTTTCCGATCGTACGCAGCAATTCTTAAAACTCAAAAGAATAAGTTTTAATTATCTTAGCCAGCAATTAGCATGAAGGGCATCAGCCGTGGCAGCCACGGTCGCATGCAAACTGGGCCCGCCAGCCTCAATGCGCTCCGCGCAGCGCGACGTTGTTGAGCTTGTCCAGGCGTTCTGGCCAGGGCCCGCCCTCGGCGGCTTGCAGCAGGATGCGCGTCCAGGCCACCCAGGCGTCCCACTGCACGCGCTTGTCCCACGAATTGCCCCAGGCACTGAACAGGTGCAGCGCGCTGCTGGCGGCCTGCTTGGCATCGTCGTGGCGGCCTGCGGAGAGGTACAGCTGCGCCAGCACCATTTGCGGCTCGCCCACCCAGGGGTTGTGGCGCACCGCGCTTTCAAGCACACCCGTGGCCACGTCCAGGTCCACCAAAGGCTGGTCTTGCTGGATGACCGACCAATACAGCGACGCCGCTGCGGCCTCGTTGGCAGCCGACAAATGGTGATTGCAATGGCCAAACACCGGCGGCGTGGGCAGCAAGTCCTTGAGGCCGGGATGCTTCAGCGCTTTGGACAGCCCATTGATCTGGTGAACCATGCGGCCGGTGGGGCGCATGGGCCCCGGCCACAGCGACGCCGCCCAGTGCACCGCCTGCGGCCGGTGCTGCACATGCGGAAAGCGCGAGTAGATATCGTCCTGCCAGCTGAACCACTGCTCAATGGTGTCTGCCATGCTCACGATGGTGAAGGCGGCCACCTCGTAGGGCGTGAGCCGGTGCTGCGTGCCGTCTTTGTCGAGCAGCAGGCTACCGTCCTCCTCCATGCCCTGCCCCAGCACCTTCTGCACGAACTGGGTGCGCGACTGCGTGCAAAACAGGTAGACCAAATGCTCGGCACTCTCGCCCACCAGCTCACGCAGGCGCGCACGTTCGCTGGCAGGGTCAAACTTGACCAGATCCACAAACGCATTGCCATACACGCTGTGCAGCAAGCCCAGCAGGCGCACATCGCGCGGTTGCTGCCACACGGTGAGCGAACGGGTCACCCCCACCAGGTGGTGCCGGAAGGTGCCCGCCTTGTGCCAGTCCTGCCCCACATTACGCGCCAGCACGGTGGGCAGCACGGGCGCCAGTTCAGGGTCGCGGGCCAGCCACTCGTCGTCCAGCAGGGGCTGGGCGCGGGCAAACAGGTCAGGGTCGAAGGTCTGGAACGGAATGGGCATGGTGGTGTTGTCTCCAATCGGGTTTGAGTGGTGTGCTCATGCGGCACGTTGTGGTGCACCAAGTATGGCGCGAACACACCGAGAAGCCACGCGGTAAAGCCCTTGCCAGAGCAGAACGGTTGGAACAGAAGCTGCTTTGCCTGATACTGCAACAACGTTGTGCCGCGCTTGGCTGCCGGCCATCGCGCCGGGATTCTCTGCGGCTTCCCCCTCTTTCTTGGCTGACCCACACCTTCCACCAGGCATGGACCACAACCTGACCTTGATCACCACCATCGCTGCCGGATTTGGCGGGGCGCTGGTGCTTGGCTTCATCGCCGAAAAGCTGCGCCTGCCGGCCCTGGTGGGCTACCTGCTGGCCGGCATTCTGATTGGCCCTGCCACGCCGGGCTTTGTGGCCGATGTGCACATTGCCTCGCAGTTGTCCGAAATTGGCGTGATGCTGCTGATGTTTGGCGTAGGGCTGCACTTTTCACTGGGCGATCTGCTCTCGGTGCGCCGCCTGGCGGTGCCGGGCGCGGTGGTGCAGATGAGCGTGGCCACCCTGCTGGGCATGGGGCTGGCGTGGTGGATGGGATGGGGCGTGGGCAGCGGTTTGATTTTTGGGCTGTCGCTCTCATGCGCCAGCACGGTGGTATTGCTCAAGGCCCTGGAGGCGCGGGGCGTGCTCGACTCGATGAACGGCCGCATTGCCGTGGGCTGGCTGGTGGTGGAAGACCTGGCCTGCGTGCTGGTGCTGGTGCTGATGCCGCCGCTGGCCGGTTTGATTGGCGGCGGCGCCGCGCCTGCCGAAGAGTCACGCCCGCTGTGGCAGGCCTTGGGCCAGACCCTGCTGCAGGTGGCGGCATTCATCGCGCTGATGCTGCTGGTGGGCCGCCGCGTGCTGCCCTGGCTGCTGTGGCAGGTGGTGAAAACGGGCTCGCGCGAATTGTTCACGCTCTCGGTAATTGCTGCGGCCATCGGCATTGCCTACGGGGCTTCGGCGCTGTTCAGCGTTTCGTTCGCTTTGGGGGCCTTCTTCGCTGGCACGGTGATGCGCGAATCGGCCCTCAGCCACCGCGCCGCGCAAGAGTCGCTGCCGCTGCGCGATGCGTTCTCGGTGCTGTTTTTTGTATCGGTGGGCATGCTGTTTGAGCCCAAGGTGCTGGTGGAACAGCCGCTGCCCGTGCTGGGCGTGGTGGCCATCATCATGGTGGGCAAGTCGCTGGCCGCATTGGCGCTGGTGCTGTCGTTCCGCTACCCCTTGAACACCGCCCTGACCGTGGCGGCCAGCCTGGCGCAGATTGGCGAGTTTTCGTTCATCCTGGCCGGCCTGGGCGTGGCCCTGGGACTGCTGCCCGCCGTGGGCATGAGCCTGGTGCTGGCGGGTGCCTTGATCTCGATTGCGCTGAACCCCTTACTGTTTGCTGCCATCGCACCGCTGCAAGCCTGGCTGCTCAAACGCTCACAACTCGCCCGCGAGCTGGAAAGGCGCGACGACCCCTTTGCCGAGCTGCCCATGAGCACCGAACGCAAGTATCTGGAAGGGCAAGTGGTGCTGGTGGGCTACGGCCAGGTGGGCCGGGGCATTGCCAAGGCACTGGCTGCGGCCAGCATTCCCTGCATCGTGGCCGAACAAAACCGGGAGCTGGTGGAATCGCTGCGCCACGCGGGCATTGCCGCCGTGTCGGGCAACGCAGCAGAGCCGGAAGTGCTGATCCAGGCCCATATCGCCAACGCCGCCATCCTGGTCATTGCCATCCCAGACACCCTGCATGTGCGGCAGATGGTTGAAATTGCCCGTGCGCTGAACCCCCACATCGAGATCGTGGTGCGCAGCCACAGCGAAGAAGAATCGGCCCTGCTGCGTGCCGACCAGGTGGGCACGGTGGTGGTGCGCGACGAAGCCCTGACCCAGGCCATGACGCGGCACATCCTGCAGCGCTTCGAGGCCGACCCGGCATCAGCACGCGCCCCCCTGCAGACAAGCCCGCAGCACTGAGGGCGGCGGGCTTCTGCAGATTCAGGGCTCTACAGGCAGCGGCCGCACCAGCCGCACCGGCAGCTTCGCGTCTTTGCTCACGTCCTTGCGCGACTCCCCCGTGCGCATGTGCACCGCCCAGCCATGCAAATACGACATCTGGTTGACCGTGCTGCCAGTGCGGCTCTGCATCGCGTTGCCATAGGCGTATTGGTTTTGCTGCGCCGACTTCACGTCGGAGGTCGATGTCCAGGTCCAGTCCAGCGGCGCGGCGGGGAACACCGTCAAATCCAGCCCCGGTGGCTGGGCCGATTTGTTGAACAGACGCTGCAGCTCTGGAACGCGCGGCAGGCGCCAGTTCACGCCCTCAGCCTTCCAGCGCTCCACCGCACGGGCCCGGGCCTCGGCGCGGTCCAGCATCAGCGGCTTGCCGGTGCAGGTTTTGCCATCCCAGGCCATGCCCTCCACGCAGCGCGCCCAGATCAGTTTGAGCCGCTCGTCGGTGACGTAGGTGCCGTCTGCAGACACCACCAGCCCGTTGGCAGCCACCGGTTCGGCCTGCGCCATTGCGGCACCCGCGCTGGCAAGGCCCAGCCAGGCCATGCATGCGCCCCGCAGCATGGATACGGCAACCCGATGGGAGATGGACAGAGGTTGAAGACGTTTCATGGCAGCCATTCTTTCATGCACCCGGCCAGACCGGTGAGCGTTTGTACATCCACGCAGGCACTTTGCCCATTTCACCACTGCAGGCTCTGATGCAGATCCAAGGTAGTGCTCTGGGGCACTGCCCTGCTTTTGCCACAGGGGTGTGGTCTGCGGTCAGTGGCCGCCAATCAACTTCAAACAAAAATAGCTGCCAACGTTTGTACAGAAAGCGCTGGCAGCTATCAAAAGAGAAGCAAATCACAGCCCTGGGCTGCGAAGCCCCCAGGCTTTAGCGGTGGCTGAGCTTGCGCACCGCCCAGTCGCCCAGGCTTTGCACGGCCTGCACGAAGAAGATCAGCACTAGCACCACGGCCAGCATGATTTCCGGCAGGAAGCGCTGGTACCCGTAGCGGATGCCCAGATCACCCAGCCCACCGCCGCCAATGGCGCCGGCCATGGCCGAATAACCGGTCAGACTCACGAAGGTAATGGTCAGGCCCGCCACAATGCCGGGCAGCGCCTCGGGCAGCAACACCTTCCAGACGATCTGGCTGGTGGTGGCGCCCATGGCCTGGGCGGCCTCGACCAGACCGTGGTCCACCTCACGCAAGGCGGCTTCCACAAGGCGCGCCACAAAGGGCGCCGCAGCAATGGTGAGCGGTACCACGGCAGCGGCCGTGCCGATTGACGAGCCCGTCACAAAGCGCGTGAGCGGAATGATGGCCACCAGCAAGATGATGAAGGGCGTGGAACGCACCGCGTTCACCACCCAGCCCACCAGTTTGTTGACGGGGCCGTTTTCCAGCACGCCGCCATGGTCGGTCAACCGCAGAAACACGCCCAGGGGAATGCCCAGCAAAGCGCCCACCACGCCTGAAATGCCCACCATGACGATGGTTTCCCACAGCGAGGTGACGAACAGCTCCAGCATGGCTTCGGTGAAATTTGCAAACATGGCCCTTACCTCCCGCTCTCAACAACTTGCACTTCCACGCCGCTGGCGCGCAAATGCTCTACCGCCCCGTTCAGGCGCGCTGGCTCGCCCGTGGCATACAGCGCCAGCGAGCCAAAGGTCTGGTCCTGGATTTCATCCACCTGCCCATGCAGGATGCTCATGTCCACACCGTACTCGCGCACCATGCGCGAGAGCACCGGCTGGTAGGCGTTGTCGCCCGAGTACGACAGGCGCAGCAACTGGCCCACATGCCCCGGCGCCGTGGTGCGCAACTGGCTGGCCAGCTGGTGCACATGCTGCAGCACGCTGGCGGGCAGCTCTTGCGGCAGGATTTCGTCGATCAGGCTCTTGGTGATGGGCTGCTGCGGGCGGGTGAACACGTCCAGCACGCGCCCTTGCTCCACGATCTGGCCGGCGTCGATCACGGCCACACGGTCTGCCACCTGCTTGATGACCTGCATCTGGTGGGTGATGAGCACCACCGTCAGGCCCAGCTCGCGGTTCACCTGGCGCAGCAGGTCGAGGATCGAGCGGGTCGTCTCCGGGTCCAGCGCCGAAGTGGCTTCGTCGCTGAGCAGCACCTTGGGCCGGCTGGCCAGCGCGCGAGCAATGCCCACGCGCTGCTTTTGCCCACCGCTGATCTGCGCGGGGTAGCGGTCGGCCAGCGCGGCCAGGCCCACCAGCTCCAGCAGCGGGCTCACGCGTTCGCGAATGGCGGCTTTGTCCATGCCCGCCAGCTCCAGCGGCAGAGCCACGTTGTCGTACACGGTACGTGATGACAGCAAGTTGAAGTGCTGGAACACCATTCCGATGTCGCGGCGCGCCTCGCGCAGCTGCGAGTCGTTCAGCTTGGTCAGGTCGCGGCCATTGACGATGACTTCGCCCCGCGTGGGCCGGTTGAGCAGGTTGATAACGCGCACCAGCGAGCTTTTGCCCGCGCCGCTGCGCCCGATGATGCCGAACACCTCGCCTGGGGTGATCTGCAGGTCAATGCCCCGCAGGGCCTCCACCGGGCCTTGTGAACCCTGGTACGTCTGGGTGATGCCCCGTAAATGAATCATGCAAACAAATCGCGCCGCCCAGGTGCATCACCCGCTGCGGCGCTGGAAAGTTGGGTAAGGGGCTGGACTGTATAACTTTGCTATAAAAAATCAAACCATCGAATAATTACGTCATAAGAAGCGCAGGTTATTAGGCCGCAGCACTGCGCAGACGCAACGACTGCGAAATGACTACGCCCAACGCAATCACCCCCACCGCCGCCGCCGTGAACACCGGCACCAGCCAGCCCCTGTCCACGCTCAACGCCATCAAAAACACCCCGGCGGATTGCCCCAGAAACAGCAGGCACGCAAACAGCGTAACCGCCATGCCCCGCGCCTGCGGCGCCATCTGGGTGGCCTGCGTCTGCAGGGTGTTGTGCAGCATGTAAAAGCCCAGCCCCGCCGCAAAGCAGCCTGCCACGGCCCACGCAACGGAGGGCGACCAAGCCAGCAGCAACAAGCCGGTGGCGATGGCGCTGGCACCCAGCAGCGCCAACCCATGCTCACCCAGCAAAGCCAGCCAACGGCGCGCGAACAAGCTGTACACCAGACCGCCAATGCCATACAGCACCATCACACCGCCTGCGGCCGCTGCCGACAGGCCATACCCCTCCACCATGCGGCTGGGCACAAAGGCCAGCGTGCCAAACGCCAGTGCGCCTTCAATGGTGACCACGGTGAGCACCCAGCGCACGCGCGGCATGGCCAGCAGCTGGCGGGTGTTGGCAAGGTAAGCGGCCAATGAAAAAGGCGCAGAGGATTGACTCGCGCTGCCAACACCTGGCGTGGACGCATTCACCTGCCGCCACAGCAGTGTGGCGGCCGTGGCGAACAGGAAGGCCAGCACGCCAAAAGCCACGCGCCAGCCCAGCGCCTCTACCGCAAAGCCGCCAAACCACTGGCCGGCCATCATCCCCGACACCGTGGCCACCATCAGCCCGGCCAAAGTCTCCTGGCGCTGCTCGTAGGGCACCTGATCGCCAATCCAGGCCATGCACAGCGGGATGATGCCCGCCGCCGAAGCACCCATGGCTGCCCGCGACACCACCAGCGCCGTGAGGTTGGGCGCCAGCGCCGTGATGGCGCTGAAAAATGCACACGCCGACGTGGCACCCAGCACCACGCGGGTTTTGCCCAGCCGGTCGCCCAGCGGGCCATAAAACAGTTGCAGCACGCCATAAGCCACCGCAAAGGCCGCGATCACGGCCGAGGCATCGCCGGTGCTGACGTTGAACTCCTGGGACAAGGCCGGCAGCATCGGGTCGCACACACGCATCGAGGCCATGCTGGAAAAAGCCGCCAGCGCCATGAAGCGCAACGTGCGTTGGGTGGATTCAGGGGAAGTGGAATGCATGGCGGCGATTGTCACGACTTCGTCAACAGAGCGCTGGGCGGGGTCTGCAATGCCCCACATTCGTGCACGAGGCGGAAATGCAAACAAAAAAGGGCCGACTGCCACCCTGGGCAATCGGCCTCTTCATTCAGTTTGCAAACAGCGGTGGTTCAGCGCAGCAAGGTCACGCCGGTTTTGGACTGGATCTGCTCAAAGCTCACGCCAGGAGCCAGTTCCACCAGCTTCAGGCCCTCGGGCGTCACGTCCATCACGCCCAGGTCAGTGATGATGCGGTCCACCACGCCCACGCCGGTCAAGGGCAAGGTGCAGCTGGGCAGAATCTTCAGGTCTTCGGTGCCGTCCTTCTTGCGGGCCACATGCTCCATGAGCACGATCACGCGCTTGACGCCCGCCACCAGGTCCATGGCACCGCCCATGCCCTTGACCATCTTGCCGGGGATCATCCAGTTGGCCAGGTCGCCCTGCTCGCTGACCTGCATGGCACCCAAAATGGACAGGTTGATCTTGCCGCCACGGATCATGGCAAAGCTGTCGTGGCTGCCAAAAATGGACGAGCCGGGAATGGTGGTCACGGTCTGCTTGCCGGCGTTGATGAGGTCGGCGTCCACCTTGTCTTCTGTGGGAAACGGGCCAATGCCCAGCATGCCGTTCTCGGACTGCAGCCACACTTCCTTGTCGCCGGTGAAGTTGGCCACCAGCGTGGGAATGCCGATGCCCAGGTTCACATAGAAACCGTCTTCGAGTTCTTGGGCCGCACGGGCGGCCATCTGGTCTTGGGTCCAAGGCATGGTCAGGCTCCTGCTTTCTCTGTGACAGTTCTTTTCTCGATGCGCTTTTCAGGGTGGGCGTTGTGCACGATGCGGTGCACATAGATGCCGGGCAGATGGATCTGGTCGGGGTCGATCGCGCCCGTCTCCACCACCTCTTCCACCTCCACGATGCACAGCTTTCCAGCCATGGCCACGGCCGGGTTGAAGTTGCGTGCCGTCAGGCGAAACTGCAGGTTGCCCGACTGGTCGGCGCGCCAGGCCTTGACCAGCGAAACATCGGGCACCAGCGAGCGCTCCATCACATAGGTTTCGCCATCGAACTCGCGCAGCTCCTTGCCTTCGGCCACGATGGTGCCCACGCCGGTTTTGGTGAAGAAGGCAGGAATGCCTGCACCGCCCGCACGCAGCTTTTCGGCCAGCGTGCCCTGGGGGGTGAATTCCAGCTCCAGCTCGCCCGCAAGGTACTGGCGCTCGAACTCTTTGTTTTCACCCACGTACGAAGAAATCATCTTCTTGATCTGCCGGGTCTCCAGCAGCTTGCCCAGGCCAAAACCGTCCACGCCGGCGTTGTTGGAGATGACCGTGAGGTCCTTCACGGCCGAGTCGCGCAAGGCATCAATCAGGGCTTCCGGGATGCCGCACAGCCCGAAGCCGCCCACAGCCAGCAGCTGGCCGTCAGCCACCACGCCTTCGAGCGCCTTGGCTGCGGAGGGAAATAACTTGTTCACCGCGATCTCCTTGCGAATATTTGGATTGGGATGCACTACGATACTACGTAGACCCGTAAGTAGTACCCCGTAAAGATTTGCCCTCATTGGGGCCCGCCCCGCCCAGAACAACCACCCCGCCCCATGGACGTAGATTACCGATTGGCTTTTGACTTGGCCCCCGTGGGCCTGGTGCTTTCACGCAACCGCACGATGGTGGACTGCAACCGCCATGTGTGCGAAATGTTTGGCGCGTCGCGCGAGGTATTGATGGGCCAGTCGTTCCAGATTCTCTATCCCAGCGCCGATGAGTACGAACGCCTGGGCGCACACATGGCGCCCATCCTCAACGCCAAGGGCCACTACGCAGACAACCGCGTGATGAAGCGCGCCAATGGCGAGCTGTTCTGGTGCCATGTGTCGGGCCGCGCGCTCAATCGCGATGATCCGCACGCCTCGGGCATCTGGAGTTTTGAAGACCTCAGCTCACAGCGGCCCGTGCGCGCTGAACTCACCGGGCGCGAACGGGAGGTGGCCGCCCGCCTGCTGGAAGGGCTCACCTCCAAGGAAATCGGCAAGGCCCTGGAGATCAGCCACCGCACGGTCGAAATCTACCGCGCCCGCCTCATGCGCAAGTACAACGCATCCACAGCGGCAGACCTGGTGCACAAGCTGCTGGCCGGGGGCTGAAAGAAAGACGTTCAGCCCTGCTTCGGCCCGTCGATCACCTCAGCGGCCGTGCGAAAAGCCTCCACCGCCGTGGGCACGCCGCAGTAGATGCTGGCGTGCAGCAACACTTCCTGGATTTCTGCCGCCGTCGCACCGTTGTTGAGCGCGCCGCGCACATGGCCCTTGAGCTCGTGCTGCTTGCCCAAGGCGGTAAGAAAAGCCACCGTGATCAGGCTGCGCGTCTTCATGTCGAGTCCTGGGCGCTGCCATACATCGCCCCACGCATTGCGAGTGATGAACTCCTGAATAGGCTGCGTGAACTCTGTCACACCGTCGAGAGCACGTGCAACGAAATCCTCTCCCATCACCGCTTTACGCTGAATCAATCCAGCGTCGTACTGGGCCTGTTGGTGCGCGTCCATGGTCTTGTACCTTTATACAAAACCGTCATCATGCGGCAAGGCTTAGAATGCCTATCGCCACCATGCAGAAATACGATCCCCGCGACCTTGCGGTAAAAATAGCAATAATTGATAATCATTTTACTGGCGATACAGATGATCTATTCATCAGGTGCCGCCAAGCCTTCCCGCTTGCGCCTTGGCATTGCTGTGGCACGAGCGTTTTCCAGCCAGTCTGACCACCAATGAAAGGGACATCGCCATGACCAAACTCACCACCGTTGCAGGCGCGCCGGTTGCCAACAACCAGGACTCGCTGACCGCCGGCCCGCGCGGCCCCATGCTGCTGCAGGATGTGTGGCACCTGGAAAAGATGGCCCATTTCAACCGCGAAGTGATCCCCGAGCGCCGCATGCATGCCAAGGGTTCGGGCGCGTTTGGCACTTTTACCGTCACCCAGGACATCACGCGCTACACGGCGGCCAAAATCTTTTCTGCAGTGGGCAAGCAGACCGAAATGTTCGCGCGTTTTTCTACCGTGGCCGGCGAGCGCGGTGCGGCAGATGCCGAACGTGACATCCGCGGGTTCGCCATGAAGTTCTACACCGAAGAAGGCAACTGGGACCTGGTGGGCAACAACACGCCGGTGTTCTTCTTTCGCGACGCGCTCAAGTTCCCCGACCTGAACAAGGCCGTCAAGCGCGACCCGTACACCAACATGCGCAGCGCCGAGAGCAACTGGGACTTCTGGACCAGCCTCCCCGAAGCGTTGCACCAGATCACCATCGTGATGAGCGACCGCGGCATTCCGCGCGGCTACCGGCACATGCACGGCTTCGGCTCGCACACCTACAGCTTCATCAACGCGGCCAACGAGCGCTTCTGGGTCAAGTTCCACTTCGTGAGCCAGCAGGGCATTGAAAACCTGTCGGATGCCGAAGCCGCCGCCGTGGTCGCGGGTGACCGCGAAAGCAGCCAGCGCGACCTGCTCGAAGCCATCGACCGGAGCGAGTTCCCCCAATGGAAACTGTGCGTGCAGATCATGCCCGAGGCAGATGCCGCCACCTACCGCTTCCACCCGTTCGACCTGACCAAGGTCTGGAGCAAGAAGGACTATCCGCTCATCGAAGTGGGCATCGTCGAGCTCAACCGCAACCCGCGCAATTACTTTGCCGATGTCGAGCAGGCCTCGTTCACCCCCGCCAACATGGTGCCGGGCATTGGCCCCTCGCCCGACCGCATGCTGCAGTCGCGCCTGTTCTCTTACGGTGACGCGGCGCGCTACCGCCTGGGTGTCAACCACCACTCCATCCCGGTGAACGCGCCCCGCTGCCCCGTGCACAGCTACCACCGCGACGGTGCCATGCGCGTGGACGGCAACCACGGCGGCACGATTGCGTATGAGCCCAACACCAAGGGCGAATGGCAAGAGCAGCCTGCCTACGCAGAGCCACCGCTGGCCCTGCACGGCCCCGCCGACCGCTGGGACTACCGCGCCGACGACAACGACTACTTCACCCAGCCGGGCGACCTGTTCCGCCTGATGACACCCGACAAGCAGCAGCTGCTCTGCGAGAACACGGCACGCAACATTGCCGGGGTGTCCCAGCACATTGTTGACAAGCACATCGCGCACTGCACGCAGGCCGACCCGGCCTACGGCGCAGGCGTGGCGCGCGCCATCGAAGCGCAGCGCGCCGGTCGCCTCTAAAACGCCCCTGCGCGGACCAGCGCAGCAGCCCCCGCAACCGCGCTGGCGGTGCGGGGGCTTTTTCATGGCTATGCTGGAGCCCTGACATTCGTAAGGAGACAACCCCCATGGCCGCGCGCTACCCTTTTCCCGATCTGAACACCCTGCCCGAGGACATCCGCACCCGCATCCTTGAGGTGCAGGAGAAGGCGGGCTTCATCCCCAACGTGTTTCTGGCGTTTGCGCGCCGCCCGGCCGAGTGGCGGGCGTTTTTCGCCTACCACGACGCACTCATGCTCAAGGAAGAAGGCAGCCTGACCAAGGGCGAGCGCGAGATGATCGTCACTGCCACCAGCGCGGCCAACCAGTGCCTGTATTGCGTGGTGGCGCATGGCGCGATCCTGCGCATCTACGAGAAGAAACCGTTTGTGGCCGACCAGGTGGCCGTGAACCACCGCAAGGCCGACATCACGCCGCGCCAGCGTGCCATGCTCGACTTTGCGATGAAGGTCTGCCAGCGCTCGCATGAGGTGGAAGACGCCGACTTCACCGCCCTGCACGCCCATGGCTTTGACGACGAGGACATCTGGGACATCGCGGCCATCACGGCGTTCTTTGGCCTGTCCAACCGCATGGCCAGCTTTGCGGGCATGCAGCCCAATCCCGAGTTCTATCTGATGGGTCGGGTGCCCAAGCAGAAGTGATCAGCACGACACAATTGCTGCATTTTTGATAGCTGCCAGCGCTTATCCATAAAGCGCTGGAGCCCTATTTCACTAAATTTTCAGTCCGCCGTCACCAGCGTCCGCATCCAGTCCGGCAGCGGCGCCGCCTTCTGCTGCGGGAAGTCCACCCAGATGGTGGTGGCACCACCGGCCGCACAGATGACGCCCGGCTGGTCCACCCGCTCCATCGTGCCCCAGGTCTCGAACGTGGTACGGCCCGGGTCGCTCACGTAGAGTTTGAGCAGCACATCGGCGGGGTATTCGAGCTGCTTGTAGAAGTTGCAGAACGCATTGACGATGACCGGCCCCTGCCCGCGCGGGTCGGGGTTGCAGCCCACCGACACCATCCAGTCGATGCGGGCCGTTTCCAGGTAGCGAAAGTAGACGGTGTTGTTGACATGGCCCATGGCGTCCATGTCGCCCCAGCGCACCGGGAAGCGTGTCTCAAAAACGAGCTTTTTGACCTCGGGGATTTCGATCTTCATACCGCGAAGCCGTCGTCCGCCGCAATCACCGCGCCGTTGATGAAATGGCTCTGGTCGCTGGCCAGCATCACCAGCAGTGCGTCCAGGTCTTCGGGGCTGCCCACGCGCTTGCGCGGCAGCATGTTCACCAGCTTCTGGCCTTGCTCGGTCTGCCAGTGGTGGTGGTTGATTTCGGTGTCGATGTAACCAGGACAGATGGCGTTGGTGTTGATGCCGAACTTGCCCCACTCCAGCGCCATGGCGCGCGTCATCTGCACCACGGCGGCCTTGCTCATGCAATAGGCGCCAATCTGCGGCAGCACCTTCAGGCCGGCCATCGAGGCAATATTGATGATGCGCCCGCCCGTGAAGCTGCCGGGCGCCGCGCCGCGCGAGCGGGCCAGCATGCGCTTGCCCACCTCTTGCGCCACAAAGAAGGCGCCCTTGACGTTGGTGTTGAAGATGAAGTCGTAGTCCTCAGGCGTCACGTCCTGGATGCGCTGGGTCGTGCTCACGCCCGAGTTGTTGACCAAGATGTCGATGGAGCCCATCTCCGTCTCGGCGTGTGCCACGGCGGATTTGATGGAATCGTGGTCCGTCACGTCCAGCTCCACCACATGGGCGTCGCCGCCCTCGCCTTCAATGCGGGCGCGCAGCTCCTTGAGCTTTTCGATGCGGCGGCTGGCCAGCACCACGCCTGCGCCCGCACGGGCCAGGGTGCGCGCGAATTGGGCGCCAAGGCCGCTGGAAGCGCCGGTCACGAAGGCCACGCGGCCAGACAGGTCGATGCTGTATGCCATTTGAATTTCCTCCAAATTCCGAAAAATAGAACGATCGTTCGATTGTGTGCGTTCGCTTGCATACAATCAGTCCCCAGCCAGACAGTGGACGCACCATTGCCGGTAGAAAATCAAACCATTATCAAACGCCCGACGAGACGCTCATGACAAACGAAGAAATTCTTGCCCAGTACGGTCCCCGCGAATCCATGGAGTACGACGTGGTGGTGGTCGGCGGTGGCCCCGCCGGTCTGTCGACAGCCATTCGCCTCAAGCAACTGGCTGCTGAAAACGGCAAGGATGTGTCCGTGGTCGTGCTGGAAAAAGGCTCTGAGGCCGGTGCGCACATTCTGTCGGGCGCCATCATGGACCCCAAGGCCCTGACCGAGCTGATCCCCGACTGGAAGGCCAAGGGCGCGCCACTGAACCAGCCGGTGACCGACGATGCCTACATCTTCCTGAGCCAAAAGTCGGGCTTTCGCGTACCCAACCCGCTGCTGCCCCCCTTTGCACACAACCACGGCAACTACATCGTGAGCCTGGGCGCCGTCACCAAGTGGCTGGCCGAGCAGGCCGAAGCCCTGGGCGTGGAAATCTTCCCCGGCTTCGCGGCGGCTGAGGTGCTGTACAACGAAGACGGCTCGGTGCGCGGCGTGGCCACGGGCAACCTGGGTATCAGCAAGGAAGGCGAGCCTACCGACAACTTCCAGCTCGGCATGGAACTGCTGGGCAAGTACACCGTGTTTGCCGAAGGCGCACGCGGCCACCTGGGCAAGCAGCTGATTGCCAAGTACCACCTGGACGAAGGCCGTGACCCGCAAAGCTTCGGTATCGGCATCAAGGAACTGTGGGAAATCGACCCCAAGCGCCACCAGCCCGGCTTTGTGATGCACACCGCTGGCTGGCCCATGGAGAACGACACTTATGGCGGCGCGTTCCTGTACCACCTGGAAGGCAACAAGGTCGCCGTCGGTTTTGTGACGGGTCTGGGCTATTCCAACCCCTACCTCAGTCCGTTTGAAGAATTCCAGCGCTGGAAGACGCACCCCAACGTCCGCTACTACTTCGAGAACGAAAAGGGTGAAGTCACCGCCAAGCGTCTGTCCTACGGCGCGCGCGCCATCAACGCCAGCGGCATCAACGCGCTGCCCAAGACGGTGTTCCCTGGCGGCGCACTGGTGGGCTGCAATGCGGGTTACCTCAACGTGGGCCGCATCAAGGGCAGCCACGCCGCCATCAAGACCGGCATGCTGGCCGCAGAAGCCGCCTATGAAGCCGTAGTGGCAGGCCGCCAGCACGACGAGCTGAGCGCCTACCCCAAGGCGTTTGAAGCCAGCTGGCTGCACACCGAACTGAACAAGGACCGCAACTTCAAGAACTGGTTCAAGTACGGCCTGACCACCGCCACGCTGATGAACGGCTTTGAACAATTCGTGCTGCGCGGCCATATCCCCTGGACGCTGCACCGCGACAAGCCCGACCACGCCTACCTGAAGCCTGCAGCGCAGTGCAAGCCCATCGACTACCCCAAGCCCGATGGCAAGCTGACGTTTGACCGCCTCTCCAGCGTGTTCATCAGCAACACCAACCACGAAGAGAACCAGCCAGCGCACCTGACGCTGAAAGACGCCAGCGTGCCCGTCAACATCAACCTGGCCAAGTACGCAGGCCCCGAGGCGCGCTACTGCCCCGCCGGCGTGTACGAGTTTGTGCCCGACACCACCAAGGGCGGCGATGCCCAGCGCCTGCAGATCAACGCGCAAAACTGTGTGCACTGCAAGACCTGCGACATCAAGGACCCCACACAGAACATCGTGTGGGTCACGCCCGAAGGCGGTGGCGGTCCGAACTACGCTGGCATGTAAGCCTGCAAAAACCATAGCGCCTCGCGCTGGAGGGGCCTGCCTTGCAGGCCCTTTTTGTTTGGATAGCCGATGGCGGCATGAAAAGCCGAGCACCCGCGTGGGACGGCTGCCGCCAGCAGGCGGCCTGCCAGGCACAGCGAAGTAAACTCATGGGCTGGCCCCAACGCAGCCTCACCGGGGCCCGCGGTATCTCTCCCCCTCAGAAAGTCCCCGAAGATGAACTTGAAGCAATTGCCCTGGATGTCCCTGGGTGCCCTCGCCCTGGCCGTAGCCGCCATCTCCCCCGCCAGTGCACAGCAAAAATCCGTGGCCGTGACGGCCATCGTGGAACACCCTGCCCTCGACTCCGTGCGCGACGGTGTGCAGGCAGCCCTGAAAGAAGCAGGCTTCGAGTCCGGCAAAAACCTGAAGTGGCAGTACCAAAGCGCGCAGGGCAACACCGGCACTGCTGCGCAAATCGCCCGCAAGTTCGTGGGTGACAATCCCGACGCCATCGTGGCCATTGCCACACCCTCGGCCCAGGCCGTGATTGCATCGACCAAGACGGTGCCCGTGGTCTTCTCCGCCGTGACCGACCCCGTGGCCGCCAAGCTGGTCAAAGACTGGGAGCCATCGCGCGGCAACGTGACTGGCGTGTCCGACCTGCTGGCGCTGGACAAGCAGATGGAACTGGTCAAGCAGGTGGTGCCCAACGCCAAGCGCGTGGGCGTGGTCTACAACCCCGGCGAAGCCAACTCGGTGGTCGTGGTCAAGCAACTGCAGACCCTGCTGCCCAAGCTGGGCATGACGCTGGTGGAGGCCGCAGCGCCCCGCTCGGTGGACGTGAGCAGCGCCGCACGCAGCCTGATCGGCAAGGTCGATGTGATCTACACCAGCACTGACAACAACGTGGTGTCGGCCTACGAGGCACTGGTGAAGGTGGGCCAGGACGCCAAGATTCCGCTGGTGGCATCCGACACCGACAGCGTCAAGCGCGGCGCCATCGCCGCCTTCGGCATCAATTACCGCGACCTGGGCGAGCAGACCGGCCGCATGGTGGCGCGCATTCTCAAGGGTGAAAAGCCCGGCGACATCAAGCCCGAGATCAGCACCAAGATGGAACTGTTCGTGAACCCAGGCGCTGCCGAAAAACAGGGCGTGAAGCTGTCTGACGCGCTGGTCAAGTCGGCCGCGCAAGTGGTGCAGTAAGCACCGCCGTGCTGCAGGGCTGGGCGCATGCCCGGCCCCTCCGGCAGGAGCCATGCCCCGCGTGGCTCCTGCTTTGTTTTTCCCCTTGCTGGCCCCGCTGCCCATGTCCTTCTTTTCCCTGCTCGGCGCCGTTGAAATCGGCCTGATCTTCAGCCTGGTGGCCCTGGGCGTTTTCATTTCGTTCCGGCTGCTGCGCTTTCCTGACCTCACGGTGGATGGCAGCTTTCCGCTGGGCGGCGCCGTCTGCGCCATTCTGATTTCCACCGGCACCAACGCCTGGGTGGCCACGCTGGCTGCCACGGCGGCTGGCGCCGTGGCCGGGCTGATCACCGGCTGGCTCAACGTCAAGCTCAAGATCATGGACCTGCTGGCCAGCATCCTGATGATGATCGCGCTGTATTCGATCAACCTGCGCATCATGGGCGGGCCCAACGTGCCCCTCATCAACGACCCCACGCTGTTCGTGCTGCTGCAGCCCGAAGGCATGCAGGACTACATTGCGCGCCCGCTGATCCTCGCCGTCATCGTGGTGGCCGCCAAGCTGCTGCTGGACTGGTTCTTTGCTACCGAACGCGGCCTGGCCATTCGCGCCACCGGCTCAAACGCCCGCATGGCCCGCGCGCAGGGCGTGAACACCGGCGCCATGCTGCTGCTGGGCATGGCCATCTCCAACGGGCTGGTGGGTCTGGCCGGTGCGCTGTTTGCGCAGACGCAGGGCGGCTCCGACATTTCCATGGGCATTGGCACCATCGTCATCGGCCTGGCTGCCGTGATCGTGGGCGAGAGCATTCTGCCCTCGCGCCGCCTGATCTATGCCACGCTGGCGGTCATCATCGGCGCCATCGCCTACCGCTTCTTCATCGCCCTGGCGCTCAACAGCGACTTCATCGGCCTCAAGGCACAAGACCTGAACCTGGTCACCGCCGTGCTGGTGGCCGTGGCGCTGGTGATTCCGCAGCTCAAGCGCAAGTTCGCCAAGCGCAAGTTCGCCAAGCGCAAGCCGTCCTGAACCCGCGCACCGAAAGAGCCCCATGCTGAGCGCCCAACACCTCGAAATCACCTTCAACCCCGGCACGCCGATCGAAACCCGCGCATTGCGCGGCATGTCGCTGGACATTCCGGCCGGGCAGTTCGTCACCGTCATTGGCTCCAATGGCGCCGGCAAGTCCACCTTTCTGAATGCCATTTCGGGCGATCAGACAGTGGACAGCGGCCGCATCGCCATCGATGGCGTGGACGTCACCCGTATGCCCGTGTGGGCCCGTGCCGAGCGCGTGGCGCGCGTGTTCCAGGACCCGATGGCGGGCACCTGCGAAGACCTCACCATCGAAGAGAACATGGCACTGGCCCAGCGCCGTGGCACGTTCCGCAACCTGGGCCGCGCCGTCAAGGCATCGATGCGCGAGGGCTTTCGCGAGCGCCTGGCCACGCTGGGCCTGGGGCTGGAAAACCGCCTGACTGACCGCATCGGCCTGCTCTCTGGCGGCCAGCGCCAGGCCGTGAGCCTGCTGATGGCAGCGCTGCAGCCCTCGCGCATCCTGCTGCTTGACGAGCACACCGCCGCACTCGACCCGCGCACCGCCGACTTCGTGCTGCGCCTGACCGAACGCATCGTGGCCGAACAGAAGCTCACCACCATGATGGTCACGCACAGCATGCGCCAGGCGCTGGATGTGGGCGACCGCACGGTGATGCTGCACCAGGGCCAGGTGGTGCTGGATGTGTCGGGCGAAGAGCGCAAGCGCCTGGATGTGCCCGACCTGCTGCAGATGTTCGAGAAGGTGCGCGGCGAAAAGCTGGCCGACGACGCGTTGCTGCTGGGCTGACAGCAGCCAGCCACCCCACCAAAACGCTACTGAATTGATAGCTGCTGGCGCTTACTGGGTAAGCGCCAGCAGCTATTTTTGTTCATAACGCCCCCATTACACGCCCAACGGTAGATCCGCCTTTTTCAGCGTGCGCAGCACAAAGCTGGAACGGCTGTGGCGAATGCCTTTGATCTTGTAGAGCTTCTCACGCAGCAGGCGCTCGTAGTCGCGCGTGTCTTTCACCACGATGCGCAGCAGGTAGTCGTAGTCGCCCGATACCAGGTGCGCCTCGATCACCTCCGGGATGCTGGCCAGCGTCTCACCAAACTTCTCCAGCGTGTTGTCTGAATGGCTGTCGAGCGTGACCTGTACCAGCACCGTATCGGCCAAATCGAGCGCCTGCGGGTTGATACGCACCGTGTAGCCCTGGATCACCCCGGCTTCTTCCATCTTCTTGATGCGCCCCCAGCAAGGCGAAGGGCTCAGCCCCACGGCCTGCCCAATCTCTTGCAGGCTGGCGCGGGCATCGGCCTGCAGTACAGCGAGAATTTTTCGGTCAATCTTGTCCATGGCAGCCATTATTCCGCCACGGACACCAAATCAGAAGATATTTCTGTTTTATTCAAAATTTGAAGACAAAACAGAAAACAAAACCGGGGCGCACTCTGCATACTCACTGCATCAAGGCGCTCTTACCGGAGCCGCCCCAACTGCCAAGGCCCCGGCTGGTTACCGCCAGCACGGGGCGCTTGCCATTTGGGGCCCACTGCACTGCAGGGCAGACTGCGCAGTTGCCCAGGCGACTGATAAGCACACTTACCAGCACAAACCCCGATGCTCTGGCGCGACAGAGGCCAACATAATGGCTCTGAACCGGCGCGCCACCGTGGCTGCGCCCCACCACAGGAGACACCATGCAATTGACCAAACTCGTCGTCGGCCTGAGCCTTGCTTTGGGCTTTGTTGCCACAGCGGCCGCACAGACCACCATGCGCATCAGCATCTCTACGGCCCAGAACTCGCACCAGGGCGTGGCCATCGACACGTTTGCCAAGGAAGTGGAAAAGCGCACGGGCGGCCGCTACAAGGTGCAGACCTTCTACAACGGTGCACTGGGCGGTGAGCGCGAATCCATCGAAGCCGTGCAGTTGGGCACGCAAGAGCTGGCCTTCAGCTCCAGTGGCCCCATCCCCAACTTTGTGCCCGAGACCAAAATCCTCGACGTGCCCTTCCTGTTCCGCGACAAGGCCCATGCCCGCGCGGTGCTCGATGGCCCCATCGGTCAAGAGCTGCTGGCCAAGTTTGACGCCAAGGGTTTCAAGGCCCTGGCCTGGGCAGAAAACGGCTTCCGTCACATGACGAACAGCAAGCGTTCGGTGAACGGACCTGAAGACCTCAAGGGTCTGAAGATGCGCACCATGGAGAACCCCGTGCACATCGCTGCCTACAAGGGTTTTGGCATCATCACCACGCCCATGGCCTTCCCTGAAGTGTTCACTGCCCTGCAGCAAGGTACGGTGGACGGCCAGGAGAACCCGCTGCCCGTGATCATCTCGGCCAAGTTCGACCAGGTGCAAAAGCACCTGACGCTGACGGGCCACGTCTACTCGCCCTGCATCTTCGTGATGAACAAGGCCGCTTTTGACAAGCTCAGCGCTGCAGACAAGCAGGCCTTCATCGACGCCGCCAAGGAAGGCACCAAGGCCAACCGCGCCCGTGTGGACGAGGACGACGCCAAGGGCGTGGCCGACCTGCGCGCCAAGGGCATGACGGTGGTGGACAACCCCGACAAGGCCAAGTTCGTGGCAGCCCTGGCCCCAGTGAATGCCGAGTTTGAAAAGCAGTTCGGCAAGGCCACGCTCGACAAGATCCGTGCCGTGAAGTAATCGCATGGAATCTTCGCGTTCGCTACACAAATCATAGCTAGTACCGCCCGTTGGCATTGCGCCAACGGGCTTTTTCGTTCATGAAAAAAACTTTTCTTCAATTAGAGCGGTGGACCACCGGCGCAGCCATGGCAGCGGCCTGCCTGATGCTGGCCATCGCCTCGTCGCTGGGCATGTTCCAGATCGTGATGCGCTTCGTGCTGGAGCAGCCTGCCGAGTGGACCGAGGTGCTCATCCGCTTCAGCCTCATCTGGATGGTGTTTCTGGCCATTCCCGCCGCCTTTCGCCAGGGGGCAATGGTGAGCGTGGACGTCCTCTACCGCTGGAGCCCGCCAGCCCTGCGCCGTGTGCTCGATGCGGTGGTGAGCCTGGCCGCGCTGGCGCTGATCGCGGTGATCGTCTGGTTTGGCTGGGACTATGCCAAGCGCGGCGGCGTGCAGACCATGGCGGGGCTGGAATCGGTGTCCATGTACTGGGCCTATTTGGCGCTGCCTGTGGGAGGCCTGTTCAGCGCCGTTGGAATCATCGGCAACTGGGTTGACCCCCAACGCCAGGAACTGGAGACAGCGCAATGACCACCACCATGCTTTTCACCATGGTGTTGTGCTTTGCACTCACCGTCTCGGTGGCCGTGTCCATCGGGCTTGCGTCCATTCTGGGCATTCAGGTGTCCAACGCCAACATGCTGATCTCGGTGAAGGAAATGTTCGCCTCGATCAACAAGTTTCCGCTGGCGGCCATTCCGTTCTTCATTCTGGCCGGCAACCTGATGGAAACCGGCGGCATCTCGCGCCGCCTGGTGGAATTTGCCAAGAGCATTGTGGGCGGCGTGCAAGGCGGCCTGCCCATGACCTGCGTGCTCACCTGCATGATCTTTGCGGCGGTGTCGGGCTCGTCTGTGGCCACCACGTTTGCGATTGGCGCCATTTTGATTCCTGCGCTCATCAAGCACGGCTACCCCACCAGCTACGCAGCAGCCCTGCAGGCCACCAGTGCCGAGCTGGGCGTGATCATTCCACCCTCCATCCCCATGATTCTTTACGGCGTGAGCGCCGAAGTGTCGATTGGCGAGCTGTTCATCGCGGGCTTTGGCCCCGGCATCCTCATCAGCCTGGCGCTGATGGCGTTTGTGTGGGTGTACTGCAAGATCAAAGGCTGGGGCAAGAACGATGGAGATGGGCGCCTGTCCTTGGGCCGTGCCACCTTGCAGGCGGGCTGGGCGCTGCTGATGCCCGTCATCATCCTGGGCGGCATCTATGGCGGCGTGTTCACCCCCACCGAAGCCTCGGCCGTGGCGGTGTTCTATGCACTCCTCGTGGGCGTGGTGATCTACCGCGAGATCAAGGTGAAAGACCTGTACGCCATCCTGCGCAAGTCGGCTCTCTCGTCGGCGGTGATCATGTTCATCATTGCCAACGCCGGGCTGTTTGCCTTTCTCATCACGCGTGCAGGTGTGCCCGATGCGATTGGTCGCTGGCTCGAAGCCGTGCTGCAGTCGCCCACCATGTTCCTGCTGGGGGTGAATGCTGCGCTGTTCATCATCGGCATGTTCATCGAGACCAGCGCCGCCATCATCGTGCTGGCGCCCATCCTTGCGCCGGTGGCGATGCACTTTGGTGTGGACCCGGTGCACTTCGGGCTCATCATGGTGGTGAATCTGGCCATGGGCATGATCACGCCGCCCTTCGGCGTGAACTTGTTTGCGGCCTGCACGGTGGCCAGGATTTCGCTCGATCGCATCGTCGGCCATCTGCTGCCGTTCGTGGGCGTGATCCTGGTGTGCCTGCTGGTCATCACCTATGTGCCATCGATCTCGTTAGGGCTGCGCGACCTGGTCTACGCAAAGTAGGCTTACAATCGCGGCCGTCAGGAGAGAGTGCCCCACCTTCGATGAAGGCAGCGCGGCACCGCCGAAGGCGCAGGCAGCAGCCGAACGCTCAGGCAAAAGGACTGACAACCGCCCGCAGTGATGCGGGCGTTCCCTTGCTGGAGAGAGATGGCTCGCACAGTGCGTGATGAAGCCATCCACCGAAGGAGCAAACCGCACGGCCAGCCAGGGCGCTGCGGTGAATCTCTCAGGTAAAGCGGACAGCAGGGCAAATTCCGTAACCCACCGGGTTGCGGCCCCCATTTGCCCTGGAGTCATCCCATGTCCGCAGCCTCTTCCGCACCCGCCACGCCAGCCGCTCCCCTGCTCACCACCCCGCTGAACGCATTGCACATCGAACTGGGTGCCCGCATGGTGCCGTTCGCCGGTTACTCCATGCCCGTGCAGTACCCCGCTGGCCTGATGGCCGAGCACGTACACACCCGCACCGCCGCAGGCCTGTTCGACGTGTCGCACATGGGCCAGCTCAAGCTCATCGGAGCGGATGCTGCTGCCGCGTTTGAAACCCTGATGCCCGTGGACGTGATCGACCTGCCCGTGGGCAAGCAACGCTACGGCCTGCTGCTGACCGACGAAGGCACCATCATCGACGACCTGATGTTCTTCAACCAGGGCGTGGTGGACGGCGAGCCTACGCTGTTCGTCATCGTCAACGGCGCGTGCAAGGTGGGTGACATTGCCCACATCCAGGCCCGCATCGGCCAGCGCTGCAAGGTCGTGCCCATGCCCGACCACGCCCTGCTGGCGCTGCAAGGCCCGCAAGCTGCCACCGCCCTCGCCCGCCTGGCACCCGGCGTGGAAAAGCTGGTGTTCATGACCGGTGGCGCGTTCAGCATTGCAGGCTGCGACTGCTTTGTGACCCGCAGCGGCTACACCGGTGAAGACGGTTTTGAAATCTCGGTGCCCGCCGCACAGGCCGACACCTTGGCCCGCGCCCTGCTGGCCCAGCCCGAAGTCAAGCCCATTGGCCTGGGCGCGCGCAACTCGCTGCGCCTGGAAGCCGGCTTGTGCCTGTATGGCAACGACATCGACACCACCACCACGCCCCCTGAAGCTGCACTGAACTGGGCCATCCAGAAGGTGCGCCGCACCGGCGGTGCCCGTGCAGGCGGCTTCCCCGGCGCCGACAAGGTGCTGGCCCAGATCGACAACCCCGCCACGCTGGCACGCAAGCGCGTGGGCCTGGTGGCGCTGGAGCGTGTGCCCGTGCGCGAACACACCGAACTGCAAAGCACGGACGGCCAGAAGATTGGCGAAGTGACCAGCGGCCTGCTGGGCCCCACCGTCAACGAACCCATCGCCATCGGCTACGTCACGCCCGCCTTCGCAGCGGTGGGCACACGCGTCAACGCCATGGTGCGCGGCAAGGCCGTGCCCATGGAAGTGCGCGCCATGCCTTTCGTGCCCGCCAACTACTACCGCGGATAAGTGACCCAGCGCGCCCCCACCGGGCGCAGAACGGCCCGCCACAAAACGCGCCAAGCCGCTTACATTGCAGATTCCTAAACTTTTTCAATTGCTTGAGGAGCTCCCCATGACCGTCAAATTCTCCAAAGACCACGAGTGGATCAACGCCGCTGATGCCAACGCCGCTGTGGTGGGTATCACCGTGCATGCGCAAGACGCGCTGGGCGACGTGGTGTTTGTGGACCTGCCCGAAGTGGGTGCCACATTCAACCAGGGCGAAGTGGCTGGCGTGGTCGAGTCGGTGAAAGCCGCTGCAGACGTGTACATGCCCGTCACCGGCGAAATCGTGGAAGTGAACGAAGCCCTGCGAGCAGACCCGTCCCTCGCCAACAGCGACCCGCTCAACGCTGGCTGGTTCTTCAAGGTCAAGCTGGCCGATGCTGCCCAGCTCAATGACCTGATGGACGAGACCGCCTACAGCGCCTTCGCTGCCAGCGCCTGATTCTTTCACTATAAAAACCATAGCTGCCAGCGCTTATTCCTGAAGCCTTCAGAGCCAAAAAACCTCTGAAACAGGAGCCCCACAGCGCGGCGGCTTTTCTTTCACCTGCCCACCCCTGCCCGCACCATGAACGCGCCCGCCCTGCCCCTGTCTGCGCTTGAGAACGCCGCCGAATTCCTGCCCCGCCACATCGGCATCGACGCAGCGGACGAAGCCCACATGCTGTCCGTGATTGGCGAGGCCTCGCGCCGCGCACTCATCGACTCCATCGTGCCGCGCTCCATCGCGCGCACGCAGGCCATGGACCTGCCCCCGGCCACCACCGAGGCGGCAGCGCTGGCCGAACTAAAGGCCATCGCGGGCAAGAACAAGCTGCTCAAGAGTTTTATCGGCCAAGGCTACTACGGCACGCACACGCCCGGCGTCATCCTGCGCAACATTCTGGAAAACCCCGCCTGGTACACCGCCTACACGCCCTACCAGGCTGAAATCTCCCAAGGCCGCATGGAAGCCCTGGTCAACTTCCAGACCATGGTGTGCGACCTGACGGGCATGCCCATTGCCAACGCATCCATGCTCGACGAAGCCACGGCGGCTGCCGAGGCGATGACGCTGGCCAAGCGCTCGGTGAAAGCCAAGAGCAACGTGTTCGTGGTGGCGGGCGACGCGCATCCGCAAACCATTGAAGTGATCCAGACCCGCGCCAAGCCCCTGGGCCTGGAAGTGCGCCTGGCCAACTCGGCCGAAGAGTGGAACACCCTGCTGGACGGCGACTACTTCGCCGCGCTGGCCCAATACCCCGCCACCCACGGCCGCATTGACGACCTGCGCGCTGACGTGGAAAAGGCCCATGCCAAGCAAGCCGCCTTCATCGTAGCCGCTGACCTGCTGGCCCTGACGCTGATCACGCCCCCCGGCGAACAAGGCGCCGACATCGTGGTCGGCACCACCCAGCGCTTTGGCATGCCCATGGGCGCCGGTGGCCCCCACGCTGCCTACATGGCGTGCCGCGACGAATTCAAGCGCAGCATGCCCGGCCGCCTCGTGGGTGTGAGCGTGGACGTGCATGGCAAGCCCGCTTACCGCCTGGCCCTGCAAACGCGCGAACAGCACATCCGCCGCGAAAAGGCTACCTCCAACATCTGCACTGCGCAGGTGCTGCCCGCCGTCATCGCCAGCATGTACGCCGTGTACCACGGCCCAGAAGGCCTCAAGCGCATTGCCCAGCGCGTGGCCAGCTACACCGCCATCCTGGCGCAAGGCCTGAAGCAACTGGGCGCCCCCGTGCGTGAACAAGCCAGCTTTGACACGCTGAGCCTGCACACCGGCGCCGCTACCAAAACAATAGCTGCCCGCGCTGTATCCATGGGCGCTAACCTGCGAATTTACTTTGAAGAATACCTGTGCATCTCGCTGGACGAGACCACGACACGCGCCGACATCGAGCTGCTGTGGAAGGTGTTCGCCAAAGACGGGCAACCCCTCCCCACCTTCGACGCCTTTGAAAACGGCGTGGAGTCGCTGATCCCTGCCGCCCTGCGCCGCACCAGCAGCTACCTCACACACCCGGTGTTCAACACCCACCACTCCGAAACCGGCATGTTGCGCTACATCCGCGCGCTGTCTGACAAAGACCTGGCCCTGGACCGCAGCATGATCCCGCTGGGCTCGTGCACCATGAAGCTCAACGCCACCAGCGAGATGATTCCCATCACCTGGCCCGAATTTGCCAACGTGCACCCCTTCGCCCCTGCCGGCCAGCAGCAAGGCTACAAGGAACTGGACGAGCTGCTGCGCGCCTGGCTGTGCCAGGCCACCGGCTACGCAGGCATCAGCCTGCAGCCCAATGCAGGTTCGCAAGGCGAATACGCTGGCCTGCTGGCCATCAAGGGCTACCACGAATCGCGGGGTGAAGGCCACCGCAACATCTGCCTGATCCCCAGCAGCGCCCACGGCACCAACCCCGCCAGCGCGCAAATGGTGGGCATGCAGGTGGTGGTGACCAAGTGCGACGACAACGGCAACGTGGACCTGGCCGACCTGAAGGCCAAGTGCGAACAGCACAGCGCCAATTTGGCCGCGATCATGATCACCTACCCCAGCACGCACGGCGTGTTCGAGACCAGCGTGAAGGAACTGTGCGCCCTGGTACACAGCCACGGTGGCCGCGTGTATGTGGACGGAGCCAACATGAACGCCCTGGTGGGCGTGGCCGCCCCCGGCGAGTTTGGCGGCGACGTGAGCCACCTGAACCTGCACAAAACCTTCTGCATCCCCCACGGCGGTGGCGGCCCCGGCGTCGGCCCCGTCTGCGTGGTGGAAGACCTGGTTCCCTTCCTGCCCGGCCATGACACGGGCGGCGTGAAGGGCGGCGTGGGTGCCGTCAGCGCCGCGCCCCTGGGCAACGCCGCCGTGCTGCCCATCAGCTGGATGTACATCCGCATGATGGGCGCCGAAGGCCTGAAGGCCGCCACCGAAACCGCCATCCTGAGCGCCAACTACATCAGCGCCTGCCTCAAGGACCACTACCCCACGCTGTACGCCAGCGAAGGCAAGGATGGAAAAAGCGGCCACGTGGCCCACGAGTGCATTCTGGATCTGCGCCACCTCAAGGACACCAGCGGCGTAATGGCCGAAGACGTGGCCAAGCGCCTCATCGACTACGGCTTCCACGCGCCCACGCTGAGCTTCCCTGTGCCCAACACGCTGATGGTGGAGCCCACCGAGAGCGAAACCCTGTTTGAGCTGGACCGCTTCATCGACGCGATGATCGCCATCCGCGAAGAAATCCGCCAGATCGAAAACGGCCAACTGCCGCAAGACAACAACCCGCTCAAGAACGCGCCCCACACGGCAGAGAGCCTGCTGGCCGCCGATTGGAACCGCCCCTACACCCGCGAAGCCGCCGCCTACCCCGTGGCCGCCCTACGCAGCAACAAATACTGGTCGCCCGTGGGCCGGGTGGACAACGTCTACGGCGACCGCAACCTGTTCTGCAGCTGCTTGCCGGTGAGCGAATTGGCGTAAAGCCCGCTGATGCAGCGCTGTAACGGCGCTGCCCATGAAAACAAAGGCCCGGTGACGGGCCTTTGTGTTTTACGGAGGCTGATTCCGTTTCCAAATCACTCATGTCTAGGCGCAAAGCCGCTGACAGTGCTGCAGCACGACAAGGCGAAGCAACAACGATAAAGATGATTTGGAAATGGGATTACAGCGCATCGAGCGGGCTGAGCACCCCGCGCCCTCCCTTGCTCAGCACATGCGTGTAAATCATGGTGGTGCTCACATCCGCATGGCCGAGCAACTCTTGCACCGTTCGAATGTCGTAGCCCGCTTGCAGCAGATGCGTGGCAAACGAGTGGCGCAGCACATGCGGACTCACTGGTTTGTCGATCTGCGCCAACTGGGCCGCCTCGCGTACCGCGCGCTGCACCGACTCAGGGTACACATGGTGGCGCCGCTCCAGCAAGGCACCCGTCGCCGCGTCGGGGCGCGGATCCACTGAGCGCACAGGCGACGGAAACACCCATTGCCAGGCCCAGCTGCGGTCCGCCTGGGCGTACTTCACCGCCAACGCGTGCGGCAAATGCACACGGCCAAATCCCGCCGCCAAATCCTTCTCGTGCAACGCCCGCGCCTTCTGCAATTGCTGCTGCAAAGGGCCGATCAGGTTTTCGGGCAACACGGTGATGCGGTCTTTATTGCCTTTGCCTTCGCGAATCACAATCTCGCGCCGGGCAAACTCCACATCCTTGACGCGCAGGCGCAGCGCCTCCAGCAAACGCATACCCGTGCCATACAGCAACTGCGCAATCAGCCCGGTGGTGCCCTGCGTGTGCAGCAGCAAAGTGCGCACCTCGGCGGCCGTCAACACCACCGGCAAACGCCTGGGCGTTTTGGCTTGCACCACATCGTCCAGCCAAGGCAAATCCACACCCAGCACCTGCTTGTACAAATACAAAATCGCGGCTTTCGCCTGATTCTGGGTTGAAGCAGATACTTGGCGCTGCACCGCCAAATATGTCAAAAATGCCTCTACCTCCGCCGCACCCATTTCTTGGGGATGCCGCTTTCCGTGAAACAGGATAAAGCGCCGCGCCCAATCGACATAAGCCGTCTCGGTGCGAATGCTGTAATGGCGCGTGCGCAGATGATCACGCAAACGATCCAAAAGTTTCGGCGCTGGAGCGCCGCCTGGAACGTCCGACGCGGCGGGAGCGACACGATCGGAAGACGATTTCATCCGGGGAATTTTAGGTTTGCCTAAACGGCATCACCTAAGTACTATCCCTGTGGATCCAGGGATACATCTTGTTTTGGCAGACCAACTTGGTTACGATGGATGCCGTCTAATTTAAGTTAGCACCACTGAAAACCAATTTATGTCGCCCATGCTTTTTCAAACGGCATTCAATTCCTCAAGCGTTGGGCAGCGCTTGGTTTGCCGTTTCTCCGGGCTTCGCCTGCTGGCGTTACGCTGGTTTTTGGTCTTTTTAGCCTCTATCCCTTGCGTAGCAAGCGCAAGCAGCTATTGTTTTGCAAGCGCTGTGCTGCTTCGGTGGCGCAGCGCTTTTCCGCAGTTCGTGCCCGTCGCCAAATTCAAGTTACTCGTTTTGGCTTCTGGTTCTAACATTCCGGTCAAGCCGACCCGCATTCTGCGGTCGGCTTACCTCGCCCGTTAGCCGCTTAGAAAATCGCTTTATCTAGCCCATGCTTTATTCACCGGCATTTAGCTTCTCAAGCGGTTATCCGCTGGGTGTTTTGCCGTGTGCCGGGCTTCGCCTTGGAGTGCTGCGCCAGTTTCAAGCCTTTTTGACCTCCAGCGCTTGCGCAGCGTGCGCTTCCAGCTATCATTTTTCAAGCATTGCGTCGCCTCCGTGGCGCAGCGCTTTTTCGCGGTTTGCGCCCGTCGTCAATCTGGGGTTTCCCGTTCTGGCTTCTGGGTCTAACTGTGCAGTCAAGCCGACCCGCCTTCGGCGGGCGGCTTACTTTCGTTCGTTAGTCCCATCACCCGCTCTATGCGCGCAGCCACCTGTTCCAGCGCTCCGCCCTGTTCCAAAGGCTTTCAAGCCTTTTGGGCCTCCAGCGCTTGTGCAGCAAGCGCCACCAGCTATCCTTCTTGCAGCGCTGCGCCGCTTCCGTGGCCCAGCGCTTTTTCCTGGGCCGCGCACGTCTTCAAGGCTGGGCGCTCCCTTTTGGCCTTCGGGTCTAACTCTGCGGTCAAGCGGACCCGCATTCTGCGGGCCGCTTACCTTGGCCGTTAGTCCCTTCATATTCCGCTTTTATGCAGGCCAGCATTTATTCCAGCGTCTCGCCTTTCTCAGAGCTTTCTCCTTTGGGTTTTTGGCGCTCTGCTGGGCTTCGCCTGCGTGCACAGCGCAAGTTTCATGCCTTTTTGGCCTCCAGCGCTTGCACAGCAAGCGCCACCAGCTATCATTCTTGCAGCGCTGCGCCGCTTCCGTGGCCCAGCGGTTTTTCGTGGGCTGCGCCCGTCTTCAAGGCTTGGCGCTCCCTTTTGGCCTTCGGGTCTAACTCTGCGGTCAAGCGGACTGGCTTTCAGCCAGCCGCTTACCTTGGCCGTTAGTCCCATCACCCGTTTCATGCGCGCAGCCACTTATTTCAGCGCTCGGCCCTGTTCCAAAGGCTTTAAAGCCTTTTGGGCCGCCAGCGCTTGTGTAGAAAGCGCCACCAGCTATCCTTCTTGCAGCGCTGCGCCGCTTCCGTGGCCCAGCGGTTTTTCGTGGGCTGCGCACATCTTCAAGTCTGGGCGCTCCCTTTTGGCCTTCGGGTCTAACTTTGCGGTCAAGCGGACCCGCATTCTGCGGGCCGCTTACCTTGGCTGTTAGCACCACAGAAAACCAATTTATTTCGCCCATGCTTATTCAAACGGCATTCAATTTTTCAAGCGTTATTCAGCGCTGGGTTTGTCGTTTTTCCGGGCTTCGCCTGTTGGCGTTACGCTGGCTTTTGGTCTTTTTGGCCTCTAGCCCTTGTGCAGCAAGCGCCAGCAGCTATTTTTTTCGTAGTGCTGCGCAGCCTCGGTGGCGCTGCGCTTTTTCGCAGTTCGTGCCCGTCGCCAAATCCAAGTTATCGGTTTTGGCTTCTGGCTCTAACATTTCGGTCAAGCCGACCCGCCTTCGGCGGTCGGCTTACCTCGCCCGTTAGTCCCATCGCCCGCCTCTATGCGCGCAGCCACTCGTTCCAGCGTTCGGCCCTGTTTCAAAGGGTTCCAAGCCTTTTTGGCCTCCAGCGCTTGTGTAGAAAGCGCCGCCAGCTATCATTCTTGCAGCGCTGCGCCGCTTTCGTGGCCCAGCGCTTTTTCGTGGGCTGCGCCCGTCTTCAAGGCTTGGCGCTCCCTTTTGGCCTTCGGGTCTAACTCTGCGTTCAAGCCGACCCGCATACTGCGGGCGGCTTACCTAGTCCGTTAGCCTGTTCAAAACCCGCATTATTTAGGCCCATGCTTTATTCACCGGCATTTACCTTCTCAAGCGTTTATCCGCTGGTTTTTTTGCCGTGTGCCGGGCTTCGCCTTGGGGTGCTTCGCCAGTTTCAAGCCTTTTTGGCCTCTACCGCTTGTGCAGCTTGCGCTAGTAGCTATCATTTTTCAGGCATTGCGCCGCTTCCGTGGCGCCGTGCTTTTTCGCAGTTTGCGCCCGTCGTCAAGTTGGGGTTTCCCGTTTTGGCGTCTGGGTCTAACTGTGCAGTCAAGCCGACCCGCCTTCGGCGGGCGGCTTACTTTGGCCGTTAGTCCCTTCATATTCCTCTTTATGCAGGCCAGCATTTATTCCAGCGCTCCGCCAATCTCAAAGGTTTCTCCTTTGGGGTTTTGGCGCTGCGCCGGGCTTCGCCTGTCTGCACTGCGCAAGTTTCAAGCCTTTTTGGCCTCCAGCGCTTGTGCAGTAAGCGCCACCAGCTATCATTCTTGCAGTGCTGCACCGCTTCCGTGGCCCAGCGCTTTTTCTTGGGCTGCGCCTTTCTTCAAGGCTGGGCGCTCCCTTTTGGCCTTCGGGTCTAACTCTGCGGTCAAGCGGACCCGCATTCTGCGGGCCGCTTACCTTGGCCGTTAGTCCCATCACCCGCTTTATGCGCGCAGCCACTTATTTCAGCGCTCCGCCCTGTTCCAAAGGCTTTCAAGCCTTTTGGGCCTCCAGCGCTTGTGCAGCAAGCGCTACCAGCTATCATTCTTGCAGCGCTGCGCCGCTTTCATGGGCCAGCGCTTTTTCGTGGGCTGCGCCCGTGTCCAAGTCCGGGCGCTCCCTTTTGGCCTTCGGGTCTAACCCGGCGTTCAAGCCGACCCGCCTACGGCGGGCGGCTTACCTTGGCCGTTAGAACTTACAAGCCCAACATGTCACACGCTACCTCACGTCGAAACCTAATTACTTCATGCATTGATGCGATTAAAGATGCAGAGGCGCTCTACTCGAAATGGACTGATGGCATCACGATGCGATCAGCACCTGAATCTCTCGTTCAAATGAAGATCGCTGAGAACCTTGCCAAATCGGGAGATGTCGTATTTCTAGAAGCGTCCGTCAAAGACATCATGTCTCTGGCTATTGGCGAAGATCCACCCGATCTGTCGCGAGGAGATCGAGGAAGGATTGATATCGCGGTCTACTACAAGTCGAAGGGAAAGCGCGCTTGCCCACGCTTTGTTGTCGAGGTAAAAAAACTAACAACCCACCATAGCCTCGACCAAGACCACGCCCGAATCAGAGAGCTTCTTAAACTGTGCCCAGATATACAAAACGGCATCATGATCGGCTATGGCACAGCAGTAAATGCAGAAACAGCACTTCGGAAAGTTCTCAAGGTAACCGAACACCTCCCTTGCAAAAGGGTTCGAACTCTTGATCCCATGCCAGTGACTGGCAGAGACAAGAAGCCTCGCTATCTAGCAGCAGGTGTATTTCGGGTGGAGCGCGAGTAAGTTCTAACCCCTCATTCAACGGGACGCCTTGCGGCGCCCGTTAATTCGAACGTTAGTCCCATCACCCGTTTCATGCGCGCACCCACCTGTTCCAGCGCTCCGCCCTGTTCCAAAGGCTTTCAAGCCTTTTGGGCCTCCAGCGCTTGTGCAGCAAGCGCCACCAGCTATCCTTCTTGCAGCGCTGCGCCGCTTTCGTGGCCCAGCGCTTTTTCGTGGGCTGCGCACGTCTTCAAGGCTGGGCGCCCCCTTTTGGCCTTCGGGTCTAACTCTGCGCTCAAGCGGACCCGCATTCTGCGGGCCGCTTACCTTGGCCGTTAGTCCCTTCATATTCCGCTTTATGCAGGCCAGCATTTACTCCAGCGGTTCGCCTTTCTCACAGGTTTCTCCTTTGAGGTTTCGGCGCTGCGCCGGGCTTCGCCTGCATTCGCCGCGCAAGTTTCAAGCCTTTTTGGCCTCTAGCCCTTGTCAGCAAGCGCTGCCAGCTATCATTCTTGCAGCGTTGCGCCGCTCCCGAGGGCCAGCGCTTTTTCCTGGGCCGCACCCGTCTTTAAGTTTGGGCGCTCCCTTCTGGCCTTCGGGTCTAACTATTCGTCGCAGCCGACCGCCTACGGCGGCGGCTGAACTCAGGGCGTTAGTCCCATCACCCGCTTTATGCGCGCAGCCACCTGTTCCAGCGCTCCGCCCTGTTCCAAAGGCTTTCAAGCCTTTTGGGCCTCCAGCGCTTGTGCAGCAAGCGCCACCAGCTATCCTTCTTGCAGCGCTGCGCCGCTTCCGTGGCCCAGCGGTTTTTCCTGGGCTGCGCCCGTCTTCAAGTCAGGGCGCCCCCTTTTGGCCTTCGGGTCTAACTCTGCGCTCAAGCGGACTGGCTTTCAGCCAGCCGCTTACCTTGGCCGTTAGTCCCTTCATATTCCCGCTTTATGCAGGCCGCTATTTATTCCAGCGCTTCGCATGTCTCAAAGGCTTTCCAAGCCTTTTTGGCCGCCAGCGCTTGCCAGTCAAGCGCCACCAGCTATCCTTCTTGCAGCGCTGCGCCGCTTTCGTGGCCCAGCGGTTTTTCGTGGGCTGCGCCCTTGTCCAAGTCCGGGCGCTCCCTTTTGGCCTTCGGGTCTAACTCTGCGGTCAAGCGGACCCGCATTCTGCGGGCCGCTTACCTTGGCCGTTAGCCTGCCTTTTATTCCTGCTCATTTCAGCCCATGAATATTCAAACGCCATTTACCCTCGCAAGCGTTTATCCGCTGGGTGTTTGGCGTTCGCTCGGGCTTCGCCTGCATGGGTTGTCCCAGTTTCAAGCCTTTTTGGCCTCTAGCCCTTGTGCAGCAAGCGCTGGCAGCTCTGGTTTTCGTAGTCCGTGGCCTGTGCGGTCACTTTCGTTTTTGCGCTTTGGGTCTAACCCGGCGCTCAAGCCGACCCGCATACTGCGGGCGGCTTACCTAGTCCGTTAGCCGCTTAGAAACCCGCTTTATTCAGGCCCATGTTTTATTCACCGGCATT